>NZ_JASCOS010000070.1:0-19002 GCF_029959705.1 Stenotrophomonas sp. PS02297
CCCCGCGGCTCCGGCGCCGCCCCCGCGCGCGCCCCCCCCGCCGCTCACCCCCCCCCCCGCCGGCGGGGTCGTACATGCAGAACGCCGGCTTTCGCCGGCGTTCTAATTGTTGCGGTGGCGCCCGTCCGATCAGTAGCGCGGCACGCTGTTGTCCACGTCCTGCGCCCAGGCGTCGATGCCGCCGGTGACGTTGTGGACGCGGGTGAAGCCCAGCGCGCGGAACTGCTCGGCAGCCTGCGCGCTGCGCCCGCCGCGGTGGCACAGGAAGGCCAGCGCGGTGTCCTTCGGCAGCGCTTCGAGGCGGGCGCGGTTGTCGCCGTCGAAAGTCTCGAACGGCGCGTTGATGGCGGCGATGGCGCGCTCGTCGGCCGGGCGCACGTCCACCAGGGTCAGCGTGCCGGCGCGCAGCTGGTCGTCGGCGCCGCGCACGTCCAGTTCCTGCACCGGCTTGGGCGCATTGGGATTGTCGATGGCCAGGCCCTGGCCGCGGATGTCGTCCACCCAGTCGATGGTGATGCCGTTGGCGCGGCGCGCGCTGGCCGCGTCGAACTGCACGCGCAGGCCGTTGGATTCGGCGGCGATGGCGTTGGCGTCGAGCGGGGCCAGCTGGAAGTTCGGCTGGAAGCGCGCGTCGATGCTCAGCTGCAGCGCGGCGCCAGGGGCGTCGGCCAGCGCGCCCTTGAGCATTTCCACCGCGGCCGGGGTGACGGTGATGGACGGCGGGGTGCGGTCCGGCGGAGCCACGCCGAGCAGGGCGCTCAGTTCGCCGCTGCTGGCCATCTGCAGCACGATGTCGCTGCCGCCGACCAGTTCGCCGTCCACGTACAGCTGCGGGATGGTCGGCCAGTCGCCATAGGCCTTGATGCCCTCGCGGATTTCCCCGTCGGCCAGCACGTTGACGTGGGCGAAATCCACGCCCAGGTCCTGCAGCGCGCCGACCGCCTTGGCCGAGAAGCCGCACTGCGGCATGGCCGGCTGGCCCTTCATGAACAGGACGACGCGGTTGGCGCCGAGGATGGATTCGATGCGTTCGCGCAGGGCGGGATCCAGGGACATCGTGAACTCGTGAGGTTGGTCGAAGACAAGGCCGATTCTACGCCGCATGGCATCATGGGACATGACCGCCACGGGAACCCTGCATCGCACGCCGATCCACCCCTGGCGCTGGATCGGCTGGCTGCTGCTGTCGCAGGCGCTGGTGGCGCTGGCCTGGTGGTGGCTGGGCTGGAAGGCCGGGCTGCCGCTGCTGCTGGCCAGCCACGCGCTGTTCGTGGTGCCGGTATTCCTGCCCAACAGCCGCTTCTACGCGCCGGTGCTGTCGCGCCTGCCCGGGCCGGCGGTCTGGCTGACCATCGACGATGGTCCGTCTGACGACACCCTGGCGATCCTCGACCTGCTCGACCGCTACGACGCCCGCGCAACCTTCTTCATGGTCGGCGGGCGCGCGGCGGCGCGGCCGGACCTGGTGCGCGAGGTGCTGCGGCGCGGGCATGGGCTCGGCAATCACAGCCAGTCGCATCCGCAGGCGTGGTTCTGGCGCCTCGGGCCGCGGCGGATGGCCGATGAGATCGGCCATTGCCAGCAGGCGCTGTCGGCCATCGCCGGAACGCCGCCACGCTGGTACCGCTCGGTGGTCGGCATGACCAACCCGTTCGTCGCCGCCGCGCTGCGCCGGCATGGCCTGGCGCGGGTGGGCTGGAGCGCGCGCGGTTTCGACGGCGTGGACTGCCAGCCCGATGCGGTGGTCGCGCGCATCGCGCGCGATCTGGCGCCGGGCGCGATCGTGCTGCTGCACGAGGGCGCCGCGCACGGCCACAATCCGGCCATCATCGAATCGGTGCTGCGCCAGTTGCAGGCACGTGGGCTGCCCGCGCGCCTGCCGCCGGAAACCGCTTAGACTCGCCGCCCCGCCGGCGGCCCTGGAACCGCACATGCCTTTTTCCCGACTCGGCCTGTCTCCCTACGTGTTGCCCGCGCTGCAGCGCGCGCTGCAGCAGGCCGGCTACGGCGCGCCCACGCCGATCCAGCAGCAGGCGGTGCCGGTATTGCTGAAGGGGCAGGACGTGGTGGCGCTGGCGCCGACCGGCTCGGGCAAGACCGCGGCCTACGTGCTGCCGGCATTGCAGCATTTTTCCATGGCGCCACCGCGCAGGCCGCGCGTGCTGCGGCACCTGGTGCTGGTGCCCACGCGCGAACTGGCGCTGCAGGTGGCCGACGTGTTCGCCACGCTGGGCCGGGAACTGCCGCGGCAACCGCGGGTGGTGTGCGCGGTGGGCGGCGTGTCGATCAATCCGCAGATGATGGCGCTGCGCGGCGGCGCCGACGTGGTGGTGGCCACGCCCGGCCGCCTGCTCGACCTGCTGGCGCACAACGCGCTGTCGCTGCGGCAGGTGCAGCTGCTGGTGCTGGACGAGGCCGACCGGCTGCTGGAGCTGGGCTTCGGCGAGGAACTGCGGCAGATCCTCGCCGAGCTGCCCGCGCAGCGGCAGACGGCGCTGTTCTCGGCCACGTTCCCGGAGCAGATCGAAGCGCTGGCCGCTGCCGGCCTGCGCGCGCCGCAGCGGCTGCAGGTCGATGCGCAGGCACGGCCGGAGATCGAGCAGCGCGCACTGCGCGTCGATGCCGGTCGCCGCGTCGAACTGCTGCTGTCGCTGCTGGACGATCCGCAATGGCGGCAGGTGCTGGTGTTCGTCGGCAGCATCCGCGAGGGCGACCGCCTGGCCGGTGCACTGCGCAGTAGCGGCATCGCCGTGCAGGCGCTGCATGGCGACCTGTCGCAGGGCCGGCGCGTACGCACGCTGCAGGCGTTCAAGGACGGCGAGCTGCAGGTGCTGGTGGCGACCGACGTGGCCGCGCGCGGCATCGATATCGCCGGCCTGCCGGTGGTGGTAAACCATGAACTGCCGCGTTCGCCGGCCGACTACCTGCACCGCATCGGCCGTACCGGCCGTGCCGGCGCCGCCGGGTTGGCGGTGAGCTTCGTCGAAGCCGCCGCGCTGGCGCACTGGCGGTTGATCTGCAGGCGCCATGGCCTGCGGCTGGAGCCGGAGGTGGTGCCTGGTTTCGAACCGCAGGAGGAGGCGCCGGCCGCATCGCCGGTGGCCGATGGCAACGGCGGCATCAAGGGGCGCCGGCCCAGCAAAAAGGACCGGCTGCGCGCCGCCGCAGTAGCGAAGTCTTCCTGACCGGGCAAGCCCCGCCGGGCGTTGCCCGGCGCTACAGAGCCCGGCCGCCTTGTAGAGCGGGGCACCGCCCCGCTGGGGCATTACCGGGCAGGCCCCGCCGGGCGTCGCCCGGCGCTACAGAGCCCCGCTGCCCTGTAGAGCGGGGCATCACCCCGCTGGGGCATTACCGGGCAGGCCTCGCCGGGCGTCGCCCGGCGCCACAGAGCCCAGCCGCCCTGTAGAGCGGGGCACCGCCCCGCTGGGGCATTACCGGGCAGGCCCCGCCGGGCGTCGCCCGGCGCTACAGAGCCCCGCCGCCCTGTAGAGCGGGGCACCGCCCCGCTGGGGCTTTACCGGGCAGGCCTCGCCGGGCGTCGCCCGGCGCAGGGGATCAATCCTCGAAATCGCTTTCCGCCGCGATGGTCGGTTCCGCCGCCGGGCGCGGCGTGCGCTTGCCGGGCTTGCGCAGCACTTCCACGTAGAACTGCCGGTTGCCGGCGGCGACCAGCGCGTCCACCGCGCGGATCAGTTCGGGGAACGGCACGGCCTGCGCGCTGGCTTCATCGACACCGGCCTTGCTGTCGAAATCCCAGAAATCGGCGCCGGCAGGCAGGGCCTTGCCGCGCTCGCGCTTGATGTACTTGCGGATGTCGTGCTTGCTGGCTTCCAGCAGGCGGTCGGGATGCTTGCCTTCGATGTCGAGGCGGTAGGTCTTTCTCACGGGAGTCTCGTCATGGCGCCGACCCGGGGCGGGTGGCAGGGAATGGCGCGATTATCCGCGCAAACGGCATGGACGTGGTTCAGTCGCGGCGGGCGACCAGCAGCCAGTTGTTGAACGGGGTGTTGCCGTACAGCGGGGAGAGGTCGACCTGCAGGCCCTCCTGCCGCAGTTGCGCCTGCAACGCATCGGCATCGGGATAGTGGCGCGGGCGGAACTGCATCCAGCCGATCCAGTTGGCGGCGCGGTCGCCGATGCGCGAGATGCGGCCGCGGCGGCTGCCGTCGGCCAGGGTCATGCGCAGCACCAGCCGGCCGTCGCCGTCGAGCATGGCCGCGGCGCGCCGCAGCAGTGCCGACTGCGCGTCCGCCGGCAGATACTGGAGGACGTCGAGGATCGCCACGCTGCCGCGATGCGCGGGCAATGCGGCGGCCAGGTCCATCACCTCGAAAGCGCTGGCGGCCAGGCCGGCACGGCCGGCGACGCCGGCGGCGCGGCGGATCTTGGCCGCGTCGTTGTCCACGCCTTGGTAGGGCTGCATCTGTCCATCGTGGCGCAGCGCGTGCGCGAGCAGGCCCAGCCCGCAGCCCATGTCCAGCAGCGGCGCCCGGCTGCCGCGCAGCGCATCGAGCACGCCCGGATAGAGCGGATCGCTGCGCAGCTTGGACAGCACGTAGCAGTAGTCCCAGCGGTTGCCCCAGGGGTGGCGCGGGGCGAACGCGCGGGCGATGGCCCGGGCATCGTGGGCCGGCATGGCCGCGATGCCGGGCGCCCTGGTCACGCGGCGTGCAGGTCCGTCAGCAGGTCCGCCGCCACCGGCAGCGCCTGTTCCATCCACAGCCGGTACATCGCGGCAGAAGGGTGCAGGCCGTCGTCCACCAGCATCGCCGGTTCGGCGCCGTGCGCACGGCTGGCCGGGGTGATGTCGACGAAGGCGACACCGTAGTCGCCGCAGCAGGCGCGGGCGGCGGCGTTGAAGTCGTCGATCTCGCGCGCGACCACGGCGGCATCGCGCTCGTGCGCGGCCGCGTAGGGCGTCACGCCCCAGTCGGGAATCGACAGTACCAGCACCCGCCGCGGATCCTCGGCGGCCAGCGCGATGGCGCGCTGCAACAGCTGTTCGAACTGCTGGCGGTACTCGGCCAGCGGCCGCCCGCGGTACTGGTTGTTGACGCCGATCAGCAGGGTCGTCAGTGCGTACGGCCCCTGCGGCGCGGCCATGTCGATGGCGGTGGCCAGCTCGTCGGTGGTCCAGCCGGTGGTGGCGATGACCTGCGGGTCGTCCAGCGCGATGCCGCGCGCGCGCAGCGCCGCGGCCAGCTGGAACGGCCAGGTGCCTTCGGCGGGCACGCCTTCGCCGATGGTGTAGGAGTCGCCCAGCGCCAGATAGCGCGGGGCGATGGTGGTGATGGTTCCGGTCGCGCTCATCGACGCGCCTCAGGCCACGGCGCTGCGCGTCTTCAGCGGTACGACCTTGGTCACCCGTTCGGCGCGACGCGCCAGCACCCGGTCGATGCGCCCGAACACCTCGCGCATGGTCCCGGCCTCGGGCAGCAGGGTCACGCGGAAGTGGTGGCGGTAGGGCACGTTGAAGCTGGAGCCGGGCACGACCAGCACGCCTTCCTCGTTCATCAGCTCCAGCGCGAATTCGTGGTCGTCGAAACCCTGCGCGGCCGGCCCGACCACCGCCGGGAAGGCGTACAGCGCGCCGGCCGGCGCGACCAGCTGCAGGTGCTCGCTGGCGGCGCAGGCCTCGATCACCGCGCGGCGGGTCTCGTACAGGCGGCCGCCAGGCGCGCACAGCGCGGAGATGGTGTCCGGGCCGTTGACCGCCGCCTCGATGGCGTACTGGCCGGGCACGTTGGCGCACAGGCGCAGCGCGCTGAGCAAATCCAGCGCGGCGCGGAATTCGCCCAGCCGTTCGGCGGCGCCGGACAGCAGCATCCAGCCCACGCGCCAGCCACAGGCGCGGTGCACCTTGCTCAGGCCGCTGAAGGTCAGGCAGGGATGCTCGCCGGCCAGCGGCGCGACCGGCTGGAAGCTGGCGCCGTCGTAGAGGATCTGGTCGTAGATCTCGTCCACCAGCAGCAGCAGGTTGTGGCGGCGGGCGACGGCGACGATCTTCTCCAGCAGTTCGCGGGGGTAGCTGGCGCCGCTGGGATTGTTCGGGTTGATCAGCACGATGGCGCGGGTGCGCGAGGACACCAGCGTCTCGATCTCCACCGGGTCGGGCTGGAAGCCGTTCTCGGGGCGGCAGCGGTAATAGACCGGGCGGCCGTCGTTGAGGATGGTGGCCGCCGACCACAGCGGGTAGTCGGGCGAGGGCACCAGCACTTCGTCGCCGGGGTTGAGCAGGGCGCGCAGCGACAGGTCGATCAGCTCGGACACGCCGTTGCCGAGGAACACGCGGTCGGCATGCGCGTCGGGCGCGCCGCGCCGCGCATAGGCCTCGGCGATGGCCTCGCGCGCCACCGGCAGGCCCTGCTGGTGGGTGTAGGGATCGGTGCGGCCCATGTCGTCGGCGATCGCGCGCTGCAGGTGCTCGGGCGCGCGGAACCCGAAATTGCCGGGGTTGCCGATGTTGAGCTTGATCAGCCTGCGGCCCTGGGCCTCCAGCTCGCGGGCTCGCCGGGCCAGCTCGCCACGGATCTCGTAGCGCACTTCGGACAGGCGTTCGCGGGTGGGCAGCGGTTTGGCAGGGCTTGACATGCGTGGGGCCGTCATGGGCGGGAAACCGCATGGTAGCGGAATTGCTGCGCTGCGGGGCAATGGTTCCGGGCGGAACGGAAATCCATCCGCGGGGCCGGCCGCGAGCGCCTTGCCGCTTAGAATTGGCCGATGACCGACACCATCGATTTCACCGCGCTGGGCTATATCGGCTGGCCCTGGCCCGGCCCGCCCGAAGCGCCCGCGTGGCAGGCCGCCTTCGCCGCGCACCCGCAGGCGCGCCCGGCGCGGGTGGTCGAGCAGCACCGTTCCGGCTACGTGGTGGCCGACGCGCCGGATGCCGCGCTCAAGGCCGAGTCGCTGCCGGAGTGGCAGCGGCCGCGCTTCCCGAGCCATGAGCGCGCGGCGGTAGGCGACTGGGTGCTGCTGGAGGAGGCGCGCATCGTCGCGCTGCTGCCGCGGCGCACCTCGATCAAGCGCGGCGCGGCCGGCGAGCATTACCACCAGCAGGTGATCGCGGCCAACATCGACACGGTGTTCATCGTCTGCGGGCTGGACGCGGACTTCAATCCGCGCCGGATCGAGCGTTACCTGATGCTGGCCGGCAGCGGCGGCGCGGCGCCGGTGGTGGTGCTGACCAAGGCCGACCAGACCGAGTACGGCGCCGATGCGCTGGCGGTGCTGGAAGACCTGTCCGCGCAGGACATCCCGCTGCTGGCGATCAACGGCAAGGATCCGGCCAGCGTCGCCGCGCTGGCGCCATGGCTGGGGCCGGGCCGCACCGTGGTGCTGGTCGGTTCCTCCGGCGCCGGCAAGTCCACCCTGACCAACACGCTGCTGGGCGAGGACCGCATGAAGACCGGCGCGGTGCGCGGCAGCGATTCGCGCGGCCGCCACACCACCACGCACCGCGCGCTGCTGCCGCTGCCCAGCGGCGCCTGCCTGATCGACACGCCGGGCATGCGCGAACTCAAGCCCACCGGCGAGGAAACCCTCGCCGAAGGCGGTTTCGCCGACATCGAGGCGCTGACCGAGCAGTGCCGCTTCCGCGACTGCTCGCACCAGCACGAGCCGGGCTGCGCGGTGCGCGCGGCCATCGAGCGCGGGCAGATCGACGAAAGCCGCCTGCTGAACTACCTCAAGCTGCGCGAGGAAGTGGCCGCGGCCGCGGCCAAGCTGGCGCAGCGCCAGGCCGAGCAGGCCACCGAGCGCCGGAGCGGCAGTCGCGGCGCGCAGTGGCGGCCGGCGGGGAAACCGAAGCGGCGGTAGGAGCGCACTCCGGTGCGCGACGGGACCTGCGCAGATCCCTCTGCGACAGCCCGTGCATCCACTGCGGAGGGCAGGCACGGAAGCCCCGCCGCATACCCGGGGTGTGCGCCTGCAGGGTGCGATATCGTGCGGGCATGACAGACCTTCCCTCCGATCCGGCCATCGCCCACCACGCCGCGCTCGATGCGCGGCTGGTCGCGGCGGTGCGCGGCATCCGCCTGCTGACCCTGACCAGCTGGCCGGCATCGACGCAGGCGCCGTTCCTCGACAGCGTGGCACGCGGCAATCCGGTGCTGCCGCAGGTGGCGTACCCGAAGCACGATTTCAGCCAGGCGCGGCGCGAGCTGGCGGCGATCGCCACGGCCGCCGACCCGTCACATCCGCTGGGCCGCTACCTGCGCGACTCGGTCGAGAGCTGGGACCTGGCCGCGCGCCTGCTCGAAGCGCTGGGCACGCGCGAGGTGGACGTCCTGTCGGCGCAGCTGTTCGGTACGCCGGGGCAGCCGATGCCCGGCCATGGCCCGACCGCGCGCGAGGCGGCGCGGCATTTCATCCAGATCGCCAACGAGCTGGACCACGAACTGCTGGCGCCGGAGGAACAGGTGCCGGTATCGGCCGTCGCGCTGCAGCTGCAGCTGCAGAACGACCTGGACGATTTTTTCGAATCGCGCGTGATCAACGTGGTCCTGGACCCGGAGCTGATCGCCAAGGCCGCCGCCGGCGCCACCCAGATCCGCCTGCGCAGCGGCGCCTGTTTCAGCCTGTACGACCGCGCGCAGCTGTTCCACCACGAGGCGCTGGTGCATTCGCTGACCGCGCTCAACGGCCGCCGGCAGGCGGTGCTGCCGAGCCTGGCGCTGTCCTCGCCGCGCATCACCGCCACCCAGGAAGGCCTGGCGACGTTCGCCGAGCAGATCACCGGCAGCATCGACATCCAGCGCCTGAAGCGCATCAGCCTGCGCATCGAGGCGATCGCGATGGCCGGCGACGGCGCCGATTTCATCGAGGTGTTCGGCTACTTCCGCGATGCCGGGCAGACCGCGGAGGAGAGCTTCGCCTCGGCCCAGCGCGTGTTCCGCGGGGTGCCGGTATCCGGCGGGGGCGCCTTCAACAAGGACACGGTGTACCTGCGCGGGCTGGTTTCGGTGCACACCTTCTTCCGGCAGATGCTGCGCGACGAGAAGCTGCGTTACTGCCACTGGCTGTTCGCCGGCAAGATGACGCTGGACGACGCGCAGGCGCTGGCGCCGCTGTTCGAGAGCGGCGTGCTGGCGCCGCCGCGCTGGCTGCCGCCGTGGCTGCAGCGCGCCAACCGCCTGGCCGGCACCCTGGCGTTCTCGTTGTTCGCCAACCGCATCCGCATGGACCGCATCGCCGACTAGCGCGACGGGCAGCGGTGTGTCTGGTTGCGGATGCAACGGTCCATCCCTCGCATTGATTGGGTGAACCAAAGCCATGGGTTATGGATGCGCCTGTCCGCGCGTGCGGACAGGCGCCGGCGACCCGGGTCGCGCATGCGGCCATCGCGATTGCCAAGCCATGGATTCGATGGGTGTTTCCGTCGGATCGCAGTTCCCGATGGGCAGCCTCCGCGCGCATGTGCGCCATGCGCTGCGGGCAGGGGCGATGGGCGCCCGCCGGTATCGCCGGCGGCGTTGACGCTGCGGGGGTGAAAGCGCCAAGGTGAAGTCGCGACGGGCGGTGCGGAGGGGACGCCGGGCCGGGGGGCCGGCGCAGACGCAGGGAGTGCGGAAGGCGGACGAGCCGGGGTTCCGGTCCGTCGGCCCGTCGTCGGCGACATTCCATCATTCCTGCCTTCTTCGTCCGGGGGACGCATGCGCACACGGCTTTGCCTGCAGTCGAGTTCCGGGGTGTGGCGGGCCTTGCTGCTGCTCGGGTTGCTGGTGTCGACCGGCGTGGCGATGGCCGACGACGCCGCACGCCAGGCCGCGATCGACCGGTTGATGCAGCGCTACGACGGCGATGCCCCCGGCGCCTCGCTGCTGGTGCTGAAGGACGGCAGGGCGCTGGTGCGGCGCGGCTACGGGCGCGCCGATCTTGAGAAGGGCATCGCTGCCGGCGCTGACACCAATTACCGGCTGGCTTCGGTGAGCAAGCAGTTCACCGCCGCGGCCGTCCTGCTGCTGGCCCAGGATGGCGCGCTGTCCATCGATGACCCGGTCAAGCGCTGGCTGCCCTCGCTGCCGCCGGTGGCCGACGCCATCACCCTGCGCCATCTGCTCGCGCATACCTCCGGCGTACTCGATTACGAGGACCTGATGGGCGCGTCCTGGCAGGGACAGATCCGCGATGCCGGCGTGCTGGCGCTGCTGGAACGCGAGGACCGGCTGTACTTCGCGCCCGGCAGCCTCTACCGCTACAGCAACAGCGGCTACGCGCTGCTGGCGCTGGTGGCCGAGCGCGCCTCGGGCATGGATTTCCCGGCTTTCCTGCGCACCCGCATCTTCGCTCCGCTGGGCATGCGCGACACGCTGGCCTACGTTGCCGGGGGCGCCGACGTGCCGCACCGCGCCTGGGGCTACAGCCAGGCGGGGCAGGGCTGGGAGCGTACCGACCAGAACATCTACAGCGCGGTGCTGGGCGATGGCGGCATCTATTCCAACATCGACGATCTGGCCCGCTGGGATGCGGCCTGGTACGACGGCCGCCTGTTCGACGATGTCACGCGCGCGCAGGCGTTCGGCAGGCAGGTGCAGGTCGCCAGCGAGCCGGAAGCGACCTGGTACGGCTTCGGCTGGCGCGTCGCCGACGGCCGGCAATGGCACAACGGCGAGAGCATCGGGTTCCGCAACAGCCTGGTGCGCTGGCCGGAGCGACGCCTGACCGTGGTGCTGCTGAGCAACCGCAACGACCCGACGCCGTATGAAACCGCGCTGGCGATCGGCGCCCTGTTCCTCGACGAGATTCCACCCGGGCGGCGCTGACCGCATCGCCCGTTCCACTGCCGTACCTGCCGGTTGTCCGTCCCCCTGTCCCCTGGAGAGATCATGCGTAGCCAGCCAGACCTTCGATTGAATTTCCTCTGTGCCGCGGTACTGGCGGCCATGGCCGTGCCGGCCGTGGCGCAGGACGCCGCCCCGGCGGCCACCACGCTGGACAAGGTCAACGTCACCGGCTCGCGCATCAAGCGCGCGGACGTGGAGGCCGCGCTGCCGGTCACCATCGTGCAGAAGGCGGAGATCGAGGCGCAGGGCATCACCTCGGCCGAGCAGCTGCTGTCCTTCCTCAACATCGCCGGCAACGGCGCCGACGGCATGGTGTCGGCGTCGGTGGACATGGACCTGGGCGAGCTGCGCGGCACCGCCGGCGTGTCCGGTGCCAACCTGCGCGGGCAGGGCAGCGATGCCACCCTGGTGCTGCTCAACGGCCGCCGCGTCGCCACCCACGGCCTGCGCGGCCAGGCGGTGGACCTGAACTCGATCCCGTTCGCGGCGATCGACCGCGTGGAAGTGCTGCGCGACGGCGCCTCGGCCATGTACGGCACCGACGCCATCGGCGGCGTGATCAACTTCATCACCCGCACCGACTACCAGGGCATCAGCGTCAATGCCGGTTTCGACGCGACCCAGCATGGCGGCGGCAACATCTACAACTACAGCCTGCTCGGCGGCGTCGGCGACCTCGATGCCGACCGCTGGAACGTATGGGGCACGGTCAACTGGCGGCGCAGCGAATTCCTGCGCAGCCATCAGCGCGATTTCGCCAACAGCTTCCAGCCCGACCGCGGGGTGTCGCCGGACACGCGCGGCACGCCGTTCGCCACGGTGACCAACGCCACCGGCGGCATCATCAACGGCTCGCTCATCGACCCGGACGGCGGCAGCAAGCAGAACTACGTCAACATCCTCAACCTGCCCGGCGGCGCAGGCTGCGAGAACGGCGGCCCGGCGATGGGTCCGTACGACTACCGGCTGTGGGACAGCGGCAGTTCCAAGTACGCCTGCGCCTGGGACTACCCGGCCGCGCAGGCGCTGCAGCAGCCGCAGGACAGCCTGCAGTTCCTTGGCCGGGCCACGTTCCTTATCGGCGAGAACCACCGCTTCTACGCCGAGGCGATGGGCTCGCGGGTGAAGTCCGAGCGCGAGTACGAACCGCTGCAGCTCACCTCCAGCGCATCGCTCACCTCGGTGATGGGCCCGGGCACCTGGTATCCGCTGAACGGCAACACGAAGCAGACCTACGACCAGGTCTACAACGCGCTGGCCGCCTACTTCGGCACCGCCAACCTGACCTACGGCAACCCCATCCCGTACCGCTGGCGCTGCATGGCCTGCGGCCCGCGCCAGATCGAGACCACCACCAAGTCGTACCGCCTGCTGGCCGGGCTGGAAGGCAGCATCGGCAGCTGGGACTACGACGTGGGCGTGTCGCGCGCGTCGAACAAGGCCGAATCGGTGCTGCGCGGCGGCTACTACTTCTCCAGCGGCCTGCGCGACGTGCTGGGCAGCGGCCTGCTCAACCCGTTCCTGATGCCGGGCCAGCAGCAGAGCGCGGCGGGCATGGCCGCGCTGCAGGCGGCTTCGGCCAGCGGCGTGCACCTGTACGGCGGCGAGTCCACCGTCACCACGGTGGATGCCAGCTTCAGCGGCGGGCTCGGCTTCAGCCTGTGGGGCAGCGAGGCGCAGCTGGCGACCGGCGTGGAGGCGCGCCGCGAGGAGTTCGAGTTCGGCGGCGTGCAGGTGCTGGACGGCCTGCCGCTGAACTACAACACCATCTACCAGGCGCCGTTCGACGAGACCAGCGAACTGCCCAAGGTGCACCGCGACGTCAAGGCGGTCTATGCGGAGATGTACCTGCCGATCATCGACACGCTGGACGTGACCGTGGCCGTGCGCCACGACCGCTACGACACCTTCGGCGGCACCACCAATCCGAAGTACTCGTTCAAGTGGCAGCCGATCGAATCGCTGGCGTTCCGCGGCGCGTACAGCACCGGCTTCAAGGTGCCCGAGTTCACCAAGCTGTTCGCCGGCGTCAACCGCGTGGACTACTTCGGCCGCGACCTGGTCGACCCGGCCAGCTGCCCCGGCGGTTCGGTCAATTCGTCGATACCGGGCTGCGACCTGATCCAGCCGGTCATCGTCACCGGCGGCAAGACCGACCTGCAGCCGGAGGAGTCCGAGCAGAAGAGCATCGGCTTCGTGTTCTCGCCCGCCGACAACTTCAACCTGAGCCTGGACTGGTGGGAGATCGAGCGCAGCAACACCATCCGCGTACCCAACCTGGCGACGCTGACCGCCAACTACGCGCTGTTCCCGGACAACTGGATCCGCGACAGCAGCGGCAAGGTCACCGCGATCGATCAGCGCTACATCAATTCCGGCGGCACCCTGACCCGCGGCGTGGAGCTGGACGCCAACCTGAGCGGCGAACTGGCCGGCGGCCGCTGGCAGGTCAACCTCAACGGCAGCTACATCGACACCTTCAAGGAGAAGTCGCTGGCCAACGAGCCCTACGGCGAGAACAAGGTGGGCGAGTACGTGCGCTTCTACAACCTGCCGCTGAAGTGGAAGCACACGCTGAGTTTCGGCTGGGCGCGGGGCGACTGGGCGCACCTGCTCACCCAGGTCTACCGCTCCGGCTACAAGGACGAGGAGCCGGTCAGCGTCGAGGGCGGCTTCTACACCCCGGCCAACTGGAACCCGGACGTCGACGACTACATCACCTACAACTACAGCCTGACCTGGACGGGCCTGGAGAACACGCGCTTCACCTTCGCGGTGCGCAACCTGCTCGACACCGATCCGCCGTTCACCGCGCACCAGGTCGATTTCGCCTCCGGCGCCGCCTGGGAACCGCGCGTGGCCGATCCGCGCGGCCGCTCGTTCAACCTGCAGGTCGAGTACCGCTTCGACTGATCCTGCCAACAACGCCGCCGGGCGACCGGCGGCATCGGGACGCACCATGACGGATACGGGCATCGCATCTCCCGGCCGCCGCGGCTTCATCGCCGCGGCCTTGGGCACGGCCCTGGCCGCCTCGCTCGACGCACGTGGCGCGCCGTTGCTGGGACGGCCCGGCCAAGCGCGCATGGCCGCGCCCAATGCCTGGCTCGAGATCGACCTGGAGGTGTTCGACGCCAACCTGCAGCGCGTGCGCGCGCTGGCGGGCGCGGCGCAGCTGTGCGCGGTGCTGAAGGCCGACGCCTACGGCACCGGCATCGAGCTGGTGATGCCGCGCATCATCGCCGCGGGCGTGCCCTGCATCGGCATCGCCAGCACCGAGGAAGCGCGCATGGCGCGCGCCTGCGGCTACAAGGGCCGCGTGCTGCGCGTGCGCGCGGCGACGCTGGATGAAATCGAGGCGGCGCTGCCGTACCGGGTCGAGGAACTGGCCGGCAATCTCGCGGTGGCGCAGGCGATGGCCGCGCTTGCCGTGCGTCGTCGCCGGCCGCTGCCGGTGCACCTGGCCCTGAACTCGGCCGGCATGAGCCGCAACGGGCTGGAACTGGCCACGCAGCAGGGACGGAGCGACGCGGTGGCGCTGGTCGGCACCGACGGCCTGCGCGTGGTCGGCCTGATGACCCACTTCCCGGGCGAAGACCCGGCCGACGTGCTGGCCGGCGTGCGTGCGTTCCAGCAGCAGGCCGACTGGCTGTTCGCCCACACCGCGCTGCGGCGCGGCGATGTGCAGCTGCACGCGGCCAATTCATTCGCCCTGCAGCATGTTCCCGAGGCCAACCTGGACATGGTGCGGCCGGGCGGCGCGCTGTACGGCTACGGCGGCACGCCCAAGCCGCCGTTCGCGCACGTGGCCGCGTTCAAGACGACGGTCGCGGCGGTGCAGGCCTTCCCGGCCGGCGACACGGTGAGCTACGACCGCACCTTCACCCTGCGCCGCGATTCGCTGCTGGCCAATCTTCCGGTCGGCTATTCCGACGGCTACCGCCGCGCCTATTCCAACAAGGGCAGCGTGCTGGTCGGCGGCCGGCGCGCACCGGTGCTGGGCAGGGTCACCATGAACACCACCATGGTGGATGTGACCGACATCCCCGGCGTGCGCGCCGGCGACGAAGTGGTGCTGTTCGGCCGCCAGGGCGGCGAGCAGATCACCCAGGCCGAGATCGAGGACTGGACCGGCGTGATCCTGGCTGACCAGTACAGCACGTGGGGCGCGCTGAACCCGAAATTCCCCAGCAGGCCATCGTAGGAGCGGCTTCAGCCGCGATGGGGCTTTCTGCATGCGGCATGGACCGCATGGCCTACGGTTCGTGGTCTTTCGAACCTGGAAGGAAATCGTTGCCTTCATTGGTAGGGCCCCTTCGCGGCTGATGGCCCGAGGCCACGTCGAGCCGCTCCTACGGGGCCGGCATGCCGCGCGTTTCGGCCAGGCTGCGCTGGAACTGGCGGACGAACTCGGTGGCGGCCTTGGACGGCGGCCGGTCTTCCAGGTACACGCATTCGACGCGGAAGCCGATCTCCGGCTCCAGCGGGCGCGCGAGCAGCGCACCGCCGGCGTTGGCGCAGGCGGTGAACTCGTCCAGCACGCTCATGCCGGCGCCGCAGCGGGTCAGGGCCGCAGCCAGCGAATAGGTCTGGTTGGACACGACCTCGCGCATGCTCACGCCCTGGCGCTTGAGCTCGCCGGTGAACAGGTCGCCGATGGGGCCGCTGCTGGCCAGGCCGACCATGTCGCGGTCCTGCAGCCAGCGCAGCGGGATCGCCGCCGGCGGATCGGGCCATTGCGCGGTGTCGAACAACAGCATCAGCTGGCCCTGCCCGAGCACGCGGCGCTGCATGCGCGGGTGCTGCGGGGGGTTGTAGGCGATGGCGATGTCGCATTCGCGCTCGTACAGCGCCTGGAACAGGTCGCCGTGGTGCAGGGTCTGCACGTCGAAGGTGACTTCCGGGTGCTGGCGCCGGTAGGCGGTGATCGCCGCCGGCACCACGTGCTGGCCGAGCGAAGGCACTACCGCCAGGCGGATATGGCCGCCACCGATGTCGCGGATGTTGCCGACCGTCTTCTGCAGCGACAGCAGGCGGTCGTAGATGTCCTTGATCTCGACGAACAGCGCGTGCGCCTCGTCGGTGGCGACCAGGCGCCCGCGCACCAGCTTGAACAGCTCGAAACCGAGCTGGTATTGCGTGTGGTGCAGGACCTTGCTGACCGACGGCTGCGACACGTGCAGCGAACGGGCCGCGGCACTGATCGAGCCGGTGGTGTAGACCGCGTGGAAGACTTCTATCTGGCGCAGACGCATGACCCGATCCTAGTCGATGCGGGCGTCGCCGGCGACCGGCCGCGGCGCGGGCGTCACCGCGCCATCGCCAGGGCCACGGCGCGCTCGCCGCTGCCCATCGCCAGCGTCCAGCCGAGCATGCCATGGCCGAGGTTGCACACCAGGCCGTCGGCGACGGCGTGGATCTCGGGCGAGGACCAGGGCGTGACCGGGCGCAGGCCGGCCCAGCGGTTTTCGATGTTGTCGTAATCCACCGCTTCGGGCATCGAGGCGCGCGCCATCGCGACCAGCTGCGCCATGCGCTCCGGGTCCGGGTGCGGATCCCAATGGTTGAGGTCGGCCAATCCGGCCACGCGCATGCGCTCGCCGAGGCGGCAGAACACCAGCTTGCGGGAGGTGTCGGTGATGCTCGCCGCCGGTGCCCGCACGCCGCAGGGTGCGGTGAACGAATAGCCCTTGATCGCCATCAACGGCACGCGCACGCCCAGCGGACGCAGCAGCGCGGCGCCGTCGATGCCGCTGCACACCACCAGCCGCCGCGCCTGCACCGCCGCGCCGGCGCGCGGCTGCAGGCGCCAGCCGTCGCCCTGCCGCACCACGTGCTGGACGTCGAAGCCGAAGCGCGCCTGCGCGCCGTAGTGCTGCCGCAGCACATCCAGCAGGCCGGTGCCGAACAGGAACGGATCGCCGGCTTCTTCCTGCGGCGAATGCACCGCGCCGGCGATGCCGGGCATGGAGGCCAGCGCCGGTTCGGTGGCGATGGCCTGGCGTGCGTCGAGCAGGTGCTGTTCGACGCCGAACGGCTGCTTGAGCGCGATCATCGCGGCGGCGCCCTGCAGGGCGGCGGCATCGTGGTAGACGTGCAGCTTGCCGGACACCGCATGGTCGAAGGCGATGGGATGGCGCTGCAGCAGCGCGTGCAGCGCGGTGCGCGATTCCAGCGCCAGTTCCAGCGTCGCCAGCGTGTTGGTACGCAGGCGCGCGGCGCCGGTCTGGCGCAGGAAGGCCAGGCCCCAGCGCCAGAAATCGGGGTCGGCCGACCAGCGCGTGCGGAACGGGCCGTTGCGGCCGAGCAGCATCGCCGGCAGCTGTTTCCAGGTGGAAGGGCCGGCCATGGCGTCGGTATAGGCGTAGCTGAGCTGCGCGCCGTTGGCGAAGGACGTGCCCTGCACCGGGCCATCGGCGCGGTCGAGCAGCAGCACGGACAGGCCGCGGCGCGCGGCGGCGTAGGCGGTGGCGAGGCCGACGACGCCGGCGCCGAGGACGACGAGATCGGCGCCGGCGGGTTCGCCGTGGGGTTCAACGGGAAGCATCGGGGGTCCGGTGGGCGGGGAAGTCGGCGGTACCGTCGCGGCGCGGGTCGGCGGCCCATTCCCAGCGTCCGTCGCGCAGGAACACGCCATGCAGGCCGGAATCCTCGCCGGCACCGGCGCGGATGTCCACGCCGCGCTCGCGCAGCGCCGCGCGCACGGGCGCGGGGAAACGGTCGGCCTCGCCGTCGAAGCGATCGCCGCGCGCGACCAGGTTGGGCAGCGCCACCGCCTGGTCCAGCGGCAGGTGCCAGTAGAGCAGTCCGGTCAGGGTCTTGCCGATGTAGGCGGGGATGGCCGAGCCGCCGGGCGAACCCAGCGCGCCGGCCAGGCGGCCGTCGCCGTCGAGCATCAGCAGCGGCGACATCGACGAGCGCGGGCGCTTGCCGCCGGCGATGGCGTTGGCCATCCCCGGACGGCCGTCCTTGCGGTCCCAGGCGAAATCGGTGAGCTGGTTGTTGAGGAAGAAGCCGCCGACCATGCGCCCGGAGCCGAAGAACGATTCGACGGTGGTGGTCACCGAGACGGCATTGCCGTCGTCGTCCACCACCACGAAATGGCTGGTGCCGCCCGGTTCGTCGGTGGCATCGGCGGCGATGGCGGGCGCGCCGGCGGGCACGCCGGGCCGCGGCGGTTGTGGTGCGGCGCGCGCGCCGATCAGGGCGCGGCGCGCGTCCACGTAGTCCGGCGCCAGCAGGCCCTCGACCGGGACATCGATGAAGCGCGGATCGCCGACATAGTGGTCGCGGTCGGCGTACATCAGCCGGCTGGCCTCGGCGAACAGCAGCCACGCCTGCGGATCGGCGGCGTCGCGGCGGCCGATGTCGGTGCCGTCCAGCAGCGCCATCAGCTGCAGCACGCCGACGCCGCTGGCCGGCGGCGGCAGCGAGCACAGCCGGTAGCCGCGCAGCGGCCTGCACAGCGGCGCGACCTTCTCGGCGCGGTAGCCGGCGAGGTCGTCGAGCGTCATCGTTCCCGGACGCGGCGCATCGGCGGTGCGGGCGACGATGGCCCGGGCCAGCGCGCCGCGGTAGAACGCCCCGGCGCCGTCGGCGGCTAGGGTGCGCAGCGTGGCGGCGTAGGCGGGATTGCGCAGCGTGTCGCCGGCGCGCAGCAGGCCGCCGCGGCCGTCGTCGAAGAAGCGGCGCACGTCGGCGGTCGCCGCCTGCGGGAAATGGCCGTGGATGTGCCGTTCCAGTCGCGGGGTGATGGCGAACCCCCGCTCGGCGGTGGCGATGGTGCCGTCGAACAGCTGTGCCCACGGCAGCCGGCCGTGCTCGCGCAGCGCCAGGGCGAAGGTGGCCAGGGTGCCCGGCACGCCGGTGGCGCGGCCGGAGAGCATCGCCTCGGCGCGCGGCAGCGGCTGCCCGCCGGCGTCGTCGAACCAGCCCGGAGCGGCCGTCGCCGGCGCCTGCTCGCGGCCGATGTAACCGCTGACCTCGCCGCTGCGCGCGTCGTAGGCCAGCAGCACCGTGCCGCCGCCGATACCCGAGCTCTGCGGTTCCACCAGGCCGAGCATCAGCTGCACCGCCATGGCCGCGTCCATCGCGCTGCCGCCGCGTTCGAGTACTTCGGCGCCGGCCCGTGCGGCCAGCGGATGCGCGGCGACGACGATGGCCGGCGAGGCCTTGCCGGCCGAGACCGCTGCCGCCGCCGGCGCGCGCGCCGCCCCCG
>NZ_JASCOS010000071.1:0-18992 GCF_029959705.1 Stenotrophomonas sp. PS02297
CGCCATGCCGGGGGCGGGCCCGGGGGGGGCCCCGTCCCTCGTGCATCACTGGCGATGCGCGCCGGTCACCGGCGCCGCCTCAGTGCCAGTCCGGGTAATCCTTGTGCAAGGCCTTCTGGAAATCGTGCACTTCAGTCTCGGCGCGGTCCTTGGCCCACCCATAACGCTCCTGCAGGCGGCCGGCGAGGTATTCGGCATTGCCCTCGGCGACCTTGAGATCGTCATCCGTCAGGTCGCCCCACTTGGCCTGCGCCTTGCCCTTGAGCTGGGTCCACTTGCCGGAAATGATGTCTTTGTTCATGCGTGTCTCCTTTCGGGGGAATGGCGGCATTTCCGCCGCGCAACCAGCATGCCGGCGCCGATGTTGGCGCCGCATCGACGATTCGTTTGCAGACCGCGATGTTCTTGAACGGGTGCTTCATCTTCCGGCGACGCAAACGAAAAGGCCGGCGATGCGCCGGCCTTTCCATTCCCGCCAATCGCCAGGCTCAGCGCTTGGCTGCGTCCTCTACCTTTTCGCCGGCCTTCTGCACGTCCTTGCCCGCGCCGGCCACGGTGTTGCAGGCGGACAGCATTGCGATCGAGAACAGCGACAACATCGTCAGGGCTACCAAGCGCTTCATGTCTTTCTCCTGAGTGGCTCGTGGATATCGCGGCCCGGGCGGGCCGCGGTGGGGATCAGCACTTGCCGTCGCGGCAGTCGTGGGCCTTGTCCTCGACCTTCTCGCCGGCCTTCTGCATGTCCTTGCCGGCGCCGGCGACGGTGTTGCAGGCGCTGAGCATTCCCGCCGAAAACATCCCCAGCAGGGCCAGCATCAGTACTCGCTTCATCAGTTTTCTCCTCTGCTCGACTGGCGGCCGCCGGGTGGCGACGCCGCGTGTGGAGAGGAATCTGGCGGCATTCATGTGCAGCGGACGTGAATGCCGCCGGCGCCGGTTCAGTGACGTGGCGCCGCCGTCAATCGCGCATCAGGGTCGATTTGCCGAACAGGCTTTCGACCAGGTCCACCGCCAGCTTGGCGGTGCGGTTGCGGCGATCGAGCAGCGGATTGAGTTCGACGATGTCCAGCGAGCCCATCAGCCCGGTGTCGGCGATCATCTCCATCACCAGCTGCGCCTCGCGGTAGTTCACCCCGCCCGGCACTGTGGTGCCCACGCCCGGGGCGATGCTCGGATCGAGGAAATCCACGTCGAAACTGACGTGCAGGTGGGTGTTGGCGTCGATGCCCTCCAGCGCCGCTTCCATGGTGCGCTTCATGCCGCTTTCGTCGATGTAGCGCATGTCGTACACGTCCACCTGGTGCTGCTTGATCAGGCGCTTCTCGTCCTGGTCCACCGAGCGGATGCCGATCTGCCGCACCTGCTGCGGCGAGATCGCGGGGGCGTCGCCGCCAAGCCGGGTCAACGCATCAGGGCCGAGTCCGCACAGGCAGGCAACCGGCATGCCGTGGATGTTGCCCGAGGGCGTGACTTCGGAAGTGTTGAAATCCGAATGCGCATCCAGCCACAGCACGCGCAGCTGCTTGCCCTGTTCGCGGCACCAGCGCGCCACCGCGGTGATCGAGCCGATGCCCAGGCAATGGTCGCCGCCGAGCATGATCGGCAGGCGGCCATCGCGCAGTTCGGCATGGGTCGCTTCCATCAGCGCGTGGTTCCAAGCCACGACCTCGTCCAGGTGGCGGTAGCCATCCACCGGGTCGGTCCACGGATTGCGCGGCCCCTGCAGGTTGCCCACGTCGCGCACGGCCACGCCGCGCGCAGCCAGCGCCTCGGGCAGGCCGGCGATGCGCAGCGCTTCCGGTCCCAGGCGCGCGCCGCGGTGGCCGGCACCGACGTCGGTGGGCACACCGATCAGCGAAACGGGACGATGAGTGGCCATGCCTTTCTCCGTTGCAAATGAAAATAGTCTAGCGGGCGCAGGTTACAGCCGCCTGCGGCAACGCAGCAGTTCCGGCGCCCTGACAACCGTTGCCGACATGCGCGACGCGGTTGACCCACGTCAAGGACAACCCCGCGGTGCCTGCCTAGGCTGGCGCAATGGTCACTCCGTCTCCCCTGTTCGATTCCGAGCTGCTGCGGCGCTACGACACGCCGGGGCCACGCTATACCTCCTACCCGACCGCCCCCCAGTTCACCCCGGAGTTCCAGGAAGCCGACCTGCGCGAGATGGCGGCGACCAGCAACGGCGACCCGATCCCGCGCCCGCTGTCGCTGTACCTGCATATCCCGTTCTGCACCAGCCCCTGCTTCTACTGCGGCTGCAACCGCATCATCACCCGCGACACCGCGCGCGGCGCCGCCTACCTGACCCGGCTGTACCGTGAGATGGCGATGATGTCCGCGCTGTTCGACCGCGACCGCGAGGTCGAGCAGGTCCACTTCGGCGGCGGCACTCCCAATTTCCTCGCGCCGGCGCAGATCGCCGAGGCCATGGACGTGCTGCGCCGGCACTTCTCCTTCGCCGCGCCGCAACGGCTGGACTGCTCCATCGAACTGGACCCGCGCTTCATCACCCCCGACGAAGTGGGCGAACTGGCCGCGGCCGGCTTCAACCGCGCCAGCCTCGGCGTGCAGGACTTCGACCCGGAGGTGCAGCGCGCGGTCAACCGCATCCAGGGCGTCGAGCAGACGCTGGCGATCATCGAGGCCTGCCGCCGCCATGGCCTGCGCTCGGTCAACGTGGACCTGATCTACGGCCTGCCGCGGCAGAGCCTGGAAGGATTCTCGCGCACACTGGACATCACCCTGCAGGCGCGCCCGGACCGGCTGGCGATCTATGGCTATGCCCACCTGCCGTCGATGTTCCGCCCGCAGCAGCGCATCGACGCCAGCGAACTGCCGAGCCCGGAAGCCAAGCTCGGCCTGCTGCAATGCGCGATCGACAAGCTCGGCCAGGCCGGCTACGTCTACATCGGCATGGACCACTTCGCCCTGCCCGGGGACAGCCTGGCCGTAGCCCAGCGCAACGGCAGCCTGCACCGCAATTTCATGGGCTACACCACGCACGCCGAAAGCGACCTGATCGGCCTGGGCGTGAGCGCCATCAGCCACATCGGCCCCAGCTTCAGCCAGAACCCGCGCGACCTGGGCAGCTGGGAACAGGCCATCGACCGCGGCCACCTGCCGGTGTGGCGCGGCATGCGCCTGGAAGAGGACGACGTGATCCGCGCCGACGTGATCCAGCGCCTGATGTGCCATGGCGCGCTGGACTACCGCGACATCGAGCAGCGCCACGTGATCGAGTTCGCCAGCTACTTCGCCACCGCCCTGCAGCGCCTGCAGGCCCTGCGCGCGGATGGGCTGGTGGAGCTCTCCGCGGACGGCCTGCGGGCTACCTCGCGGGGGCGCCTGCTGTTGCGTATCATCGCCATGTGCTTCGACAACCATCTGCCCACCGCCGATACCGCCGCCGCGACACCGCGCTTCTCGCGCACGGTGTGACCCCGACGGGAGTGCCCGAATGAGTTCGCCGCTGGTCTTCCCGCGCACCGACGCGCGCATCGTCGCCGACGACGGCGACGCCCTGACGTTCTGTTCCACCTGCGCGTTCTCGCAGGCCTGCCTGTCCGAGGGCATGGACAAGGGCGCGCTGGCCGACCTGCACGTCCTGGTCGAACATGTCGGCCCGCTGCGCGCCGGCGAGCACGTGTTCCGCGAGGGCGATCCGTTCGGCGCGATCGCCGCGGTCCGCGCCGGCACGGTCAAGACCTACCAGACCGACCGCAACGGCCACGAGCAGGTGCTGGGCTTCCACCTGCCCGGCGAAGTGATCGGCCTCAACGCGATCCACGGCGACCGCTACCCGTGCAACGCGGTGGCGCTGGACACGGTGATGCTGTGCCGTTTCTCGTTCCCGCGCATCGCCCTGCTGGCCACGCGCCTGCCCAACCTGCAGCAGCACCTGTTCAAGCTGATGAGCCGCGACATCGGCGTGGCCTCGCTGTTCGCGCGCGACAACAGCGCCGACGAGCGCATGGCCGCGTTCCTGATCGGCCTGTCGCGGCGCCTGGCCGCGCGCGGTTTCTCGCCGCGCCGGTTCCAGCTGACGATGGCCCGCACCGATATCGCCAACTACCTGCGGCAGGCGCCGGAGACGGTGAGCCGGGTGCTGCGCCGTTTCGAGCAGGAAGGGCTGCTACACATCAAGCAGCGCGACGTGGAGATCCTCGACCTGCCGCGCCTGGAGGCGATGGCGCTGGCGGTCCTGCGCGACTGAGTCCGCGCGCGGTACGGCTTCCCCATATTCCGAAGCCCCGTGGAGCCCGCCCCGTGCGGGCTCTTTTCATTGCAGCCTTTGCAGTTGCTGCCGTTGCCGTTGCCGTTGCCGTTGCCCGTGATTTTGCTGTTGCTCCTGGTTTTTGACTCACCCCTGCCCCGCTGCGGTGCTCGGCTCGCTCTACGGCCGGGGGAAGTCAACGCCAGGAGCAAAGCAAAAGCCGGGAGACAGCGAGGGCAAAGGGGCAAGAGCGATGGCAACCGCAACGGCGCCGACCGGCTCACCGAGCGGCGAGACCGCAATCGCCCCCACGCTTGACCTGCGTCATGGAGCCCCTCGACCGCCCCGCCGATGATGCGGCCGTTCCCCAGGAGAGCCGCATCATGAATTCGACACGCAAGCTATGGGTAGGGCTGGCGGCCCTGCTCATCGCCTCGTTCGCCGTCCTGCTATGGGTCGGCAGCGAGGTCCACCGCCAGGCCCCCCCTCTGCCCGACAAGGTCGTGACCGAGGACGGCCGGGTCATCTACACCCGCAAGGACATCGAAACCGGCCGCCAGGTCTGGCAGTCGATCGGTGGCCAGCAGCTCGGCTCCATCTGGGGCCACGGCGGCTACGTCGCCCCGGACTGGGGCGCGGACTGGCTGCACCGCGAGGCCGAAGCCGTCCTCGACATCTGGGCCAGGCGCGAGGCCGGCGCAGAGAACCACAAGGCGTTGGATGAAGCCACCCAGGCTGCCTACACCAAGCGCGTGCAGAACCTGATGCGCCCCAACACCTATGACGCGGTCGACGGCACGATCACCGTGGACAACGACCGCGCCGAAGCGATGGCCACGGTCGCCGCGCACTACGAGAGCCTGTTCTCGGCCGACCCGGCCACCGCCGGACTGCGCGAGGCCTACGCCATGCGCAACGACACGGTGCCCGATGCCGAACACCGCCGCGAACTGACCGCCTTCTACTGGTGGGCGGCCTGGGCGTCGGTGACCGAGCGCCCCGGTTCGGACATCACCTATACGGCCAACTGGCCGGCCGACAGCCTGGTGGGAAATACCGCACCGCCGAGCACCTTCATCTGGACGGTGTTCAGCGTGCTGTTCCTGATCGCCGGCGTCGCCCTGCTCGGATGGCACTACGCGGTCAGCCACGGCGATGAAATGGCGCCGGTGCTGCCGAAGACCGACCCGCTGGCCGCCATCAAGATCACCCCGTCGATGCGCGCCACCGCCAAGTATTTCTGGGTGGTGATCGCGCTGTTCCTGACCCAGATCCTGCTCGGCGCCATCACCGCGCACTACCAGGTCGAAGGCCAGCAGGCCTACGGCTTCGCCCTCTCCGACGTGCTGCCCTACTCGCTCACGCGTACCTGGCACACGCAGCTGGCGGTGCTGTGGATCGCCACCGCCTGGCTGGGCATGGGCCTGTACATCGCCCCGGCGATCTCCGGCCACGAACCGAAGTTCCAGCGTCTGGGGGTGAACTTCCTGTGGGTCTGCCTGATCGTGATCGTGGTCGGCGCGTTCGCCGGCCAGTGGTTCGCGGTGATGCAGAAGCTGGGCCTGAAGTACAACTTCTGGTTCGGCCACCAGGGCTGGGAATACGTGGACCTGGGCCGCTTCTGGCAGTGGTTCCTGTTCATCGGCCTGATGCTGTGGCTGACCCTGGTCGGGCGTGCGCTGTGGCCGGCGATCAGGAATGGCGGCGAATCCAAATCGATCGTCAGCCTGCTGTTCCTGTCGGTGGTCGCCATCGGCCTGTTCTATGCCGCCGGCCTGATGTGGGGCGAGCACACGCACCTGTCGATGGTCGAGTACTGGCGCTGGTGGGTCGTGCACCTGTGGGTGGAAGGCTTCTTCGAGGTGTTCGCGGTGGCGGTCATCGCCTTCCTGTTCACCCGCCTGGGCATGCTGCAGGTGAAGTCGGCCACGGTGGCCGTGCTGTTCGCCACCATCGTGTTCATGGCCGGCGGCGTGCTCGGCACCCTGCACCACCTGTACTTCGCCGGCACCCCGACCGCGGTCATCGCGCTGGGCGCCAGCTTCAGCGCGCTGGAAGTGGTGCCGCTGGCCTACGTGGGCTTCGAGGCGTACCACAACTACCGCATGGGCAAGGCGACGCCGTGGATGGCCAAGTACAAGTGGCCGATCCTGTTCTTCATCGCGGTCTCGTTCTGGAACCTGGTCGGCGCCGGCCTGTTCGGCTTCCTGATCAACCCGCCGCTGTCGCTGTACTACATGCAGGGCCTGAACCTGACCCCGACCCACGGCCATACCGCGCTGTTCGGCGTGTACGGCATGCTCGGCATCGGCCTGATGCTGTTCTGCCTGCGCGGCCTCAAGCCGAACGTGGTGTGGAACGAGAAACTGCTCAAGGCCGCCTTCTGGGCGCTGAACCTGGGCCTGGCCGGCATGGCCGCGTTCACCCTGCTGCCGCTGGGCATCCTGCAGCTCAGCGCCGCGCTCAAGCACGGTTACTGGTATGCGCGCTCGGCCGAGTTCATGCAACAGCCGATCGTGGACATGCTGGTGTGGATGCGGGTGCCGTCGGACACGCTGTTCAGCGTCGGCGCGCTGGCGCTGGCCTGGTTCGTGTTCCGCCTGTGGGTGGCGCCGAAGAAGGCGGCGTTGCCGGTGGGCGAGACCGATCAGGCCTGATCGGGCATAGCGCACGATGCAACGAGGAAGAGCCGCAAAAGCGGCTCTTCCTTTTTGGTGGGCAACAACAGCTGCTGTTGCTGTTGCTGTTGCTGTTGCTGTTGCTGTTGCTGTTGCTGTTGCTCCCAGCTTTTTATTCCCATGGCCGTAGAGCGAGCCGAGCACCGCAGCGGGGCAGGGGGCGAAGAGGCGCACGTGTCTGAGCGAAGCGAGTTGTGCGCCGTCCCCCTGGCCCGCGAGGAGCGCA
Organism: Stenotrophomonas sp. PS02297; assembly: GCF_029959705.1. NCBI lineage: Bacteria > Pseudomonadati > Pseudomonadota > Gammaproteobacteria > Lysobacterales > Lysobacteraceae > Stenotrophomonas > Stenotrophomonas sp. PS02297. The sequence continues at coordinate 7,121 of NZ_JASCOS010000071.1, forward strand.
GGGAACCGGCGGGCGCAGCCCGACGGCTCGCGGCCCGGCCCGTGCTTTCTCTTGGTTACTTCTCTTTGCACGAGCAAAGAGAAGTAACTCGCTCCTGCGAAGCAGGAGTGAAAGCCTTGCTTTCAAGCTCCTGCTCTCAGGCTTTGCCTTTGGATTTTCCCATTGGATTTCCCGGCTATCGCCTGGGCACGGTTCTCCCGGCCTCTGCTCTGCCCGGCCTTGGGGAGCCCAAGCAAGGGCGGAAGCAGAATCAAGGGCTTTCGCTCCCCTTCGGGACGCGAGCCACCTTGACCAGCCATTCGGCTGTTGAAAAAGCTCCTCTTTACTCGTGCAAAGAAACGTGGCCCAAAGAAACACGCCCCTGCCTCCGCGCCCTCCGTGCCTGCGGCACTCCGGGTCCACTCCGCCGCTACGGAAGGGGATCCGTAAGTCAAAGCCAAGGAACAACAGCAACGGCAACAACCGCCGGCCGCCGGCCGCCAGCCCACGACCACCCCCAAACCTGACCCACGTCAAGGCACCGCCCGCCGCCCGGTAGCAAGCTGCACCCCATGAAAACCGAAGCCGTGCCCCCTCCCCGCCTCTCGCCCGCCTGGCTCGCCCACGCCCCCCACCGGCTGATGTTCTTCGTCGGTGCCGGCAACGTGCTGCTGGCGATGCTGTGGTGGGCGCTGTGGCTGGCGGCGGCGCGCTGGGGCGGCTGGACGATGCCGGAACTGGCGGTCCCCGCCGGCTGGCTGCACGCCTTCGTGATGCAGTACCTGGTGCTGCCCAGCTTCATCTTCGGCTTCCTGCTGACCGTGTTCCCGCGCTGGATGGGCCTGCCCGAACTGGAGCGCTGGCGCTACGTGCCGGTGGGCCTGGGCCTGATGGGCGGGCAGCTGGCGATCCTGCTGGGCGCGGCCGGATGGCAGGCAGGGCTGACCGTCGGGCTGTGGATGGCGCTGGCCGGCTGGACCTCGGCGCTGTTCACCCTGGGCCGGCTGCTGGCCGACGAGAAAGGCCGCACCTGGCACGCGCGCTCGTGCTTCGCCGGGCTGGTGCTGGGCTGGCTGGGGCTGGCGATGTTCGCCGCCTTCATGCTCGGCGCCTCGCCCAGCTGGGCGTTCGCCAGCATCAAGCTCGGCGGCTTCGGCCTGCTGTTGCCGGTGTACGTGACCGTGGCGCACCGCATGTTCCCGTTCTTCGCCGGCAATGTCGTGCCCGGCTACCAGCCGTGGCGGCCGCTGCCGTGGCTGGGCGCGGTCTGGGCGCTGCTGCTGGTGCACCTGGGGCTGGAGCTGGTGCATGGCTACGCCTGGCTGTGGCTGGCCGACGTGCCGCTGCTGCTGTTGACCGGCTGGGCGGTGTGGCGCTGGTGGCCGCGCGGGCGCATGCCCGGCCTGCTGGCAGTGCTGTTCATCGGCACCGCGTGGCTGCCGGTCACCTTCGCGCTGTACCTGGTGCAGAGCGTCACCTACCTGGCCAGCGGCGAATTCGTGCTGGGCCGCGCGCCGATGCATGCGCTGTTCATCGGCTTCTTCGGCAGCCTGCTGGTGGCGATGGTGACGCGGGTGACGCAGGGCCATTCCGGGCGTGCGCTGGTGATGCCGAAGGTGGCTTGGTTCGCCTTCGGCCTGCTGCAGGCGGTGGCGGTGATGCGCATCGTCGCCGACATCGCGCCCGATGCCCTGGCATGGCAGGCTGCGGCCGCCTTCGGCTGGCTGCTGGCGCTGGCGCCGTGGGTGGCGCGGATCGGCCGGATCTACCTCGCGCCGCGCGCGGACGGGCGGCCGGGATGAGCGCGATGCTGGTCTTCTACCCCGACATCAAGCTGGTCCACATCAGCGCGGCGATGACCAGCGGCTCGCTGTTCGCGCTGCGGGCGCTGGCGCTGCTGGCCGGCATGCGCTGGCCGCGGCTGGGCGCGGTGCGCTACCTGAGCTACACCGTCGATACCGTGCTGCTGACCGCGGCGATGATGCTGCTGACCATCCTGCCGGCCGGGCTGTTCGCCAACGGCTGGCTGTGGGCCAAGATCGCCTTCCTGCTGGCCTATGTCGGGCTGGGCATGGCCGCGTTCCGGCAGGGACGCGGTACGGTCGCGCGCGCGGTGCTGGTGGCGGCGGCGCTGCTGTGTTTCGCGCAGATCTACGGCATCGCGCGGGCGCATCACCCGCTGGGCTGGCTGCTGTGGCTGGGCAGCTAGATCCGCCGCCGCCGCTGCGCCTGGACCTGCGCGGCCTGCCGGCCCCGCAGCCGATGGAGCACATCCTCGCGCGCCTGCACACCCTGCAGCCGGGCCAGGTGCTGGTGGCGCTGACGCCGCTGTATCCCGCGCCGCTGCTGCCGATGCTGGAGCAGCTGGGCTTCGCCTGCGATGCACGTGCCACCGACGACGGCGCCCGCCTGCTGATCTGCCGCGCGGCCGAGCGGCACCTGCTGGATGATCCGCCCGCCCCATGAGCGGGCTGGCCTTCGCCCAGGCGCCGCCGCCGTCGCATCCGCTGCGCTTCCTCGCCACCGCCCTGCTCTGGGGCGTGCTGGCCGGCGCGTGGCTGCTGGCCGGTGGCGGCGCCCTGCTGCTGTCCCTGCATGCGCCGGCCACCATCGCGCTGGCGCACGTCTTCGCCCTGGGCGTGCTCGGCAACGCGATGCTCGGCAGCCTGCTGCAGTTCCTGCCGGTGGCGGCAGGCAGTCCGGTACCGTTGGCGCGCGGCGTCCCGCCGCTGCACATCGCATTCAACCTCGGCGTGGCCCTGCTGCTGCCGGCCATCGCGTGGCATGCGCCGGGCTGCGGCCTGGTCGCCGCGCCGTTGCTGCTCGGCACGTTGATGCTGTCCGCAGGCGCGGTGCTGGTCGCGGTGGCGCGCGGCAACGGTGCGCGGACGGTCCGCTGCGGCATCGGCCTGGCGGCAGCGGCGCTGCTGGCCGCGATAGGGCTGGGCGGCGCGCTGCTGGCGATGCGCCTGGGATGGCTGGCCCCGGCCCTGCCGCTCACCGGCCTGCACGCCGGCTTCGGCCTGCTGGGCTGGGTGCTCGGGCTGCTGGTCGCGGTAGGCAGCGTGGTCATGCCGATGCTGCAGGGCACGCGTCCGCTGCCGCCGGCGTGGCTGTGGGGCTGGCTGCTCCTGCTTGGCGGCGTGCTGCTGGTGGTGCTCGTCGAGGCCGTCGGCATCGCACTGCCGATTCCGCTGGCGCGCACCCTGCCCGCCGTGCCGCTGCTGCTGTTCTCCGCCGCCGTCATCGCCATGCAGCTGCGTGCGCCGCACCGGCGTGGAACCCTGTTGCGGCGCTTCTGGGCGCTGGGCGCGGTGGCGCTCGCCGGCGCGGCGCTGGCGATGCCGCTGCCCGGCAACGGCGTACTCGCCGGCGTGCTGGTGCTGGCGGTGGGCTTTCCCGCACTGATGCTGGGCATGCTGCTGGAGATCGCCGGCTTTCTGGCCTGGATGGAGCTGCGCCGGCGCATGCCCCGCGGCACGCGCGTGCCCGGTGTCGGCAGCCTTTCCGGCGAACCGCACAAGCGCCGCGCGTGGGAGCTGCATGCGCTCGCCGCGCTGGCCCTGGTCGCGGCCTGCCTGTGGCCGGAGCTGGCGCGGGCGGCCGGCGCGCTGGTGCTGCTGGCCTGGCTCCATGCCGCGTCCGCGCTGTGGCGCTGCTGGCGCTCGGCCATGGCCTGGCAGCCGCAGGTGCAGGCGCAGGCGCAGGCGCCCGCTGCATAGCCCGTCCGCGGCGGCCCTTTGACATTAGTCAAGCAGCGCGCTGTTGCCCGGTTTTCGCGCCTTTCCGGCGGCTACGGATTGATCAGGATCAACGCTGCGCCAGGGGGCGGCCGGGAACATGAACCCATCGGCCAAAGGCCATTCACGGGAAAGTGTCATGAAGCGCCTGCAACACCCGCTCGTCGCCTGCGCACTCGCCGGCGCCATCGCCGCCGCCTTCGCCGGCAATGCCTTCGCGGCGAAGAAGCCCGCCGCCGAAGCACCCATGGAAACGATCCAGGCCGTGCTGACCGCGCCGCCGTTCGCACCGCCGCCGATCACGCGCAAGACGCCGGCCCACGTCGTCGTCGACCTGGAAATGGTCGAGAAGAACATGCGCATGGCCGACGGCGTTGACTACAACTTCTGGACCTTCGGCGGCACGGTGCCGGGCAGCTTCATCCGCGTACGCAAGGGCGACACGGTGGAGTTCAAGTTGAAGAACCACCACAGCTCGCACTTCTCGCACAACATCGACTTGCATGCCGTCACCGGCCAGGGCGGTGGCGCCGAGGCCACGTTCACGCTGCCGGGTAAGGAAACGCAGTTCACCTTCAAGGCGCTCAACCCGGGCCTGTACATCTACCACTGCGCGATGGCGCCGGTGGGCATGCACATCGCCAACGGCATGTACGGCCTGATCCTGGTCGAGCCGGAGGAAGGCCTGGAGCCGGTGGACAAGGAGTTCTACGTGGTGCAGGGCGACTTCTACACCGAAGGCGCGCACGGCGAACCGGGCCTGCAGCCCTTCAGCCTGGAGAAGGCCATCGAGGAACACCCGACCTACGTGGTGTTCAACGGTTCGGTCGATTCGCTGCAGGGCGACAAGGCACTCACGGCCAAGGCCGGCGAGAAGATCCGCATCTTCGTCGGCAACGGCGGCCCCAACCTGGTGTCCAGCTTCCACGTCATCGGCGAGATCTTCGACAAGGTCTATACCGAGGGCGGCACGAAGTACCAGGAGAACGTGCAGACCACGCTGGTCCCGGCCGGTGGTTCGGCCATCGTCGAGTTCAAGGCCGACGTGCCCGGCAACTTCGTGCTGGTGGACCACAGCATCTTCCGCACCTTCCACAAGGGCTCGCTGGGCATCCTCAAGGTCGAGGGCGAGAAGAACCCGGAGATCTACACCGGCCAGCAGCACGACATCGACTACAAGGAAGGCGTGCCGCAGGGAAGCCAGTACAAGTAAACGAGGCCAACGCAGATGGAACGCACGCTCCTCCTGTTGCTGCTCCTGGCACCGGCCGCGGCCGGTGCCATGGAGGCCGATGCCGGCTACCGCGACATTCCCGGCGGAGCGTTCCGTTCCTCCGTGCGTTTCGAGGAGACGTCCGCCACGCAGAGCGTGGCGGCTTTCTCGCTGATGGCACGCCCGGTCAGCAACGCGCAGTTCGCCGCGTTCCTGGCGCGCAACCCGCAGTGGCGGCGCGACCGGGTGCCGGCGATCTTCTCCAGTCCCGGTTACCTCGGCCACTGGGCGCGGCCCGATGCGCCCGGCGAAGGCCTCGACCGGCAGGCGCCGGTGACCCACGTCAACTGGTACGCGGCCGACGCCTACTGCCGTGCGGAACAGGCGCGCCTGCCGACCTTCCTCGAATGGGAATACGCAGCCGCGGCCGATGCCACCCGCCGCGACGCGCGCGGCGACCGCGCCTGGCGCCTGCGCCAGGTCAACGACGGCACGCCACGCGCGCCCGACGCCGCCGCCGGCGCGCCCGCCAATGTCCACGGCGTCCACGGCCTGCACGGCGCGTACTGGGAATGGAGCGAGGACTTCGCCTCGCTGCTGGCCGACAGCGACCGCCGCGGCCAGGACGACGGCGACGCACTGCGCTACTGCGGCGCCAGCGCCATGGCCTTCAACGACCCGGGCGACTACGGCGTGGTCAAGCGCTTCGTGCTGCTGTCCGCGCTGCAACCCGGCGCCACCCTGGGCAATCTCGGTTTCCGCTGCGCAAGGAGCCAGCCATGAACAGACCCTTCGCTTTCCTGCTGCTCGGCCTGGCGCTGGGCGTCCCGCCCGCGCTGCATGCCGCCGATGCGCCAACCACGCCGGCGGCGGCCCTGCCCGGCCAGTCGCTGTACCACCTGCAGGTCGCGCTTACCGACCAGCACGGACGATCCGTGCCATGGACGTCGCTGCGCGGCCGCCCGCAGCTGGTGTCGATGTTCTACGGCAACTGCCACCTGATGTGCCCGCTGATCATCGAGAACGCCAAGGCCGTGCAGAAGCAGCTGCCGGCCGATCAGCGCGCGCGCCTGGACGTGGACATGCTCACCCTGGACCCGGCGCGCGACACGCCCGCCGCGCTGGCCGAGATCGCGCAGCGCCATCGCGCGCCGGACGAGTGGCGCTTCCTGCGCCCGGCCGAAGGCGACGTGCGCGCCCTGGCCAACCTGCTGGACGTGCGCTACCGCTTCCGCGAGGACGGCAGCATCAACCACACCAGCGTGCTGGTGCTGCTCGACGCCGAAGGCCGCGTGCGTGCGCGCAGCGAGGTGCAGGGCATGGTTCCGGACCCGGAGCTGGTCGCCGCCATCGAGGCGGTACTGGGCGGGCGCTGAACCCACCTCCATGGCAGTTCGTCCGGCACCGCGACGCGGCGCCGGAACGCCTCATTCCCCCGCGCACTGCGTTTGCCGCTGCGGGCTCCAGCCCGCCGCCAGCCATGCCAGCGATTGTCGGCGCCTGCATTCGTCCAGCGGAAGAAAGGCCTCCTGCGCCGCGACGATCGCCTGTCCGGCATCGCTCAGCAGGAAGGCCGCGAACCGCACCATGACCGGGTCGATGCGGCCCCGGGCATCGCGCGGCAGCAGCAGGTCCACCGTCCGCGCGAGCGGATAGCGCCCGGATGCCACCGATTCGCGGTCCGGCACGACCGGCGCGGCGCCCGGATGTGGCGCGATCGGCAGCGCGCGCGTGCCCGGCAATAGATGTCCCAGCCCGGTGAATGCGATCGCCTGGGGATCGGCCGCCACGCGCTGCACATTGTCCGACTCGTCGCCGCTGTCCGGCGCGGCCCGCCAACCGCGTGCGCTTGCCGGGCGCGCGAAGACATGGCGCCGCAGGAACAACGCACGCGCCGATTCCTCCGCCTGCCACGCACCGCCTCCGGCAAGACGGATCGGCCGTCCGCTCCACGCCTGCACACCCAGTTGCTCCCAGCGCGAGATATCAGCGCCGCCTTCGGCGAACACCGCTTCCAGCTGGGCAAGATCCAGCGATGGCAGCGGGTTGGAGACGTGCACGACCACCGCGACCGGATCGACATGGCCGAACCGGTCCCAGCTGCCGCCGGCGACGGCAAGCCGCAGCGGTTCGCCGCCGCCATGGTGGTGGCCGAAGGTTGCCAGGTCCGCCTCGGCGAGGTCGCGGGTCAGGAAGGCGAAATCCAGGGTGCCGCGCAGGAAGCCGGCCAGCTGCGGATCCAGTCGGCCCTGCGGTGGTCCATAGGGCTGCGGATAGGCGACAGCAGCCTCCCGCTGCGCGGCCGCGAATCCATCGCGCCAGGCCCCGGCCAGTGCGCCGAGCACGACCGGAACACTGCCGCAGCGCAGTTGCCGCGCCGCCTCCGCGGCGGGTGCGCACGCGGCCGCGACACTGCCCGGCAGGAGCGCGGACAGCAGCACCAGCCACATCAGCACAGCACCCGCGCGCTTCATCCGCTACGCGCCGCGCGCATCGGCAGGCGCGGCGCCGGCACGGCGCCTGCTGGTGGGCAGCATCCGCCGCAGCGTGTTGTCCTTCAGCACGTAGTGGTGCACCAGTGCGGCCAACGCATGCGCGCCGATCAGGAAATAGCCGAACGTACCGATGGTCTGGTGCACTTCTTCCAGCGTGCCGGCGAACGGCTTGTCCGGCGCCATCAGCGGCGGCAGGACCAGGCCGAAGAAGGGCACCGGCTTGCCGGCCGCGCTCAGCACCAGCCAGCCCATCAGCGGCTGGACGATCATGAAGGCATACAGCAGCGCATGGACCGACGTGGCCGCCCAGCGCTGCCAGGCCGGCGGCGCCGGGACGATGGCCGGTGCGGGCGTCAGCGTGCGGACGAGCAGTCGCACCCACACCAGCGCGAAGATCAACATTCCGATGGAGAAGTGCAGGCTCTTCATCAGATCGCGCGGCGGTGTGCCCCTGTCGAAGATCACGCGCAGTTCGATGGTGGCATAGGTCAGCACGAACAGCAGCAGCATCAGCCAGTGCAGCACGATCGACCCGCGGTTGTATGTTTCGTTCTTCATGGGTTCCAGCTCCTGTTTTTGGCAACGGTCCGGCAGCGGGCATGACCGGCCCGCCTTGCCGTGGAAGTTTTAGTTGAAGGCGTACTCGAAGCCGACGCGGACGGAGTGTTCGTCGTCGTCGGCGCTGCGCCGCCGGCTGCGGCCGAGCGCGCCGAACACGAGCAGGCGCGGCGAATGCTCCCGGCGGAGGCCGAGGCTGCCGCGCCGGAACGTCTCGGTGGGGACCGGTGCTTCGTGCAGCAGTTCCTGGCCCAGCCACAGCGCCGGCGCGGTTTCGCATTCGACCAGTGCGCCCGCGCTCCAGCCTGCGTCTTCCCCTGGCGTTTTCACCCACGCCAGCTGTGCTGTCGCCAGCATCCGCTCCTGCTGCCGGCTCACCCGCAGCGGCACGGCGATGTCCGTGTCCTCGCCGCCCATCCCGGCCGAGCGGCTGCCCGTGGGCAGCGCGATTTCCGGCTCGACCGCCCAGTCGAGGAAAGCCGGCAGCACATCGGGCAATTCCCATTTCAGCGCCAGCTTCATGTCGTGGCTGCCATGCAGGCGATGCCCGCCGTGGCCGTCGGCAATGCCGTAGCCGGTACCCGGCGCCGCCTCCATGCCGAGGGCGAATCCCCAGCCCACCTCCAGCGCGGAGCTGCTCCAGTGCACACCGTGGCCGGCGCGGGCGCGGATGGACTGCGCCTTCACCTCGAAGCGGCTGCCGGTCCCTGTATCCCCGATCTCATACGCCTTGGCGGCAGCCCGCTCCGCCGCGCACAGGCATCCACGGTGGCGTCCCCATGGCATGCCGGTGCGGAAAACACCTGACACAGTCCTCATGATCACACTGCCTCAACCCCAAGGTTGATCGCGTTATAGGCAGGTGCAGCTGACATTCCGCTGATAGCGGCGCGGCGGCAGGCTCAGGAGGCCTGCGGCCACCCCAGGCGCACTTCCAGGCCGCCCAGCGCCGAGCGGTCCAGCACGATGGTTCCCTGCGTGGCCTCGACCAGATCGCGGACGATGGCCAGCCCCAGGCCGTGGTGCGCATGGCTGGCTTCGTCCAGCCGGCCGCCGCGCATCAACGCCTGCTCGGCGCTGATGTCCAGGCCTTCGCCATCGTCCTCGATGAACAGCACGGTCTCGTCCACCGCCTGCTCCGCACGGATGCGCACGCGACGGCGGGCGAAGCGCACCGCGTTCTCCAGCAGCGCGCCGAGCATTTCCATCAGGTCTTCCGCGGCCACCGGCAGTTCGAGCGCGGGATCGACCTCGTTCTCGAACACCATGCGCGCGCCGCGCTCGGTGCGTTCGATGACGCCGAACACGCGCTCGGCCAGTTCGCCCGGCCGCGAACGCATGGACTGGTGGCGGCCGCGGATGGCGGCCGCGCGCGAGCGCGCCAGTTCGGCCTCCACCGCCGCGGCGACGGCGGCGATGGCCCGGTCCATGCCGTCGGCGGCTTCGGCCGCGCCGGTTTCGCGTGCGCGCCGGTTCTGCGCACCGAGCGCGGCCAGCGGCGTCTTCAGCGAATGCGCCAGATCGGCGGCGCGCTTGCGCGCCCGCGCCAGATCGCTCTCGCGCGCTTCGGCCAACTGGTTGATCGCCGCCACCAGCGGCATGACCTCGCGCGGGTGCTTCTCGCCGAGGCGGGCCGCGGGGCTGCGCCGCATCACTTCCAGCTCCTCGCGCACGCGCCGGAGCGGGCTCAGGCCCAGGTCCACCTGTATCCAGGTCGCCGCGACCAGGGCCAGCCACAGCAGGCCGAGGAACAACGCCATCTCGGTGCGGAATTCGCGGCGCGCGCCGTCCAGTTCGGCCAGGTCCTGCGCCAGTTGCACGTGCACCAGGCGCTGGCCGCCCTCTACGCGGACCGTGCGTTCGACCACCAGCAGGCGCTGCCCGAACGGGCCGTCGATCTTGCGGGTGGTCCACTGCGCGGTACCGACCGGGAGGTTCTGCGGCAGCGACTCGTCCCACAGCGAGCGCGAGCGTTCCTGCTGGCCGTCGCCGGAGAACTGCCAGTAGCGCCCGCTGCCGGGCAGGTCGAAGCGCGGGTCGGCCAGCGTGGCGTCCAGCACCAGTCGGTTGCCAGCATCCACGTGCAGGCCGGCCACGAGCTGCAGCGCCTCGCGGGTCAGTTCGCGCGACAGTCCCTGCTCCAGGTGGCGCGAGAAGATCAGGCCCATCACCAGCACCGCGGCGACCATGGCCAGCAGGATGGCCGTGGCCGCCACGGCCAACAGCCGCAGCCGCAGCGAGCTGGGCTTCATCGCGATGCCCGGATCATCCGCGCCCGCCCAGCAGGTAACCGAAGCCGCGGCGGGTCACGATCAGCTCCGCGCCCAGCTTGCGCCGCAGCCGCAGCACCAGCGCCTCGACCGCATTGGTGTCCCCCGATTCGGCCGCGCCGTACAGGTGGTCGGCCAGCTCGCCGGCCGATACCGCGCGGTCGTCGTGGTGGGCCAGGTAGTCCACCAGCCGGTATTCCAGCGGCGACAGCCGCACCGGCCGCCCGTCCAGCGCCACCGACAGCCGCCGGGTATCGAGCACCAGCCGCCCGCGATCCAGCAGCGGCGAGACCTGGCCGGCCGCGCGACGGACCAGGGCGCGCACGCGCACCACCAGTTCGCCTACCTCGAACGGTTTGGCCAGGTAGTCGTCGGCGCCGCTCTCGATGCCTTCCACCTTCTCGGTCCAGTCGTCGCGCGCGGACAGGATCAGTACCGGGAACCCGCGCCCGGCGCCGCGCCAACGGCGCAGCACCGACAGGCCGTCCAGGCGCGGCAGGCCCAGGTCGAGCACGCAGACGTCGTAGTCCTCGGTGTCGCCCTTGAACCAGGCGTCCTCGCCGTCGCCGGCGGTCTCGACGATGAATCCGGCCGCGCGCAGGGCGATGCCGACATCGGCGCAGACATCCGGATCGTCCTCGACCAGCAGGGCGCGCATCAGTCGTCCTCGATCTTCAGCAGGGCGCCGGTGCGCGCATCGAGCTTGACCTCGCGGATGCGCCCGTCGCGCGCCAGGGTTTTCACCTCGTACTTGGGGCCGGCCTTGTACTCGACCTCGATCACGTCGCCCGGCGCGTGCTGCTGGGCGATGGCCAGGATGCGCACCAGCGGCAGGATCTCGCCGCGGCGCATCGCGTCCAGGGCTTCCTGCTGGGCCTGGCGCTTGGCCGCCTTGCGGGCTTCCTTGGAATCGGGAGGGGCGTCGCCGGCCATCAGCGTCACGGGCGTGGCCAGCACCAGGCAGGACAACAGCATGAAGAAGAAACGGGATCTGTTCATGGGCCGGATTCTCCTGCCGGTTGCTGATATTGGCCTGACGGTAGCGCGGGGGCGCATGTCAGCGTGCGGCGCTTACAACGGGGCTGCCAATAATGGCCGCTTCGATGAAGGATTGCAGATGAAGAACATCCCGACCAGCCTCCTGGCCTCCGCGCTGCTCTCGCTCGCCGCCTGCACGGCCGGCGCCGCGCCCGCGGCCAACCCCGGCCTGCTGGGCATTGCCGAGCTGGAACGGCGCGCCACCGGCGAAGGCCTGACCGTCACCGAGATCGAGGCCAAGGATCGCCTGGCCGAGGTCGAGGGCTACGACGCGCAGTCGCGCAAGGTCAAGCTGGTGATCGACCGCAAGACCGGCGAAGTGCTCGAGCGCAAGGTCAAGCAGCGTCGCCTCTGACGGCAATGCCGCCGCCGCGCGCGGCGGCTCCGTCTTCCGCCTCCCTCCTGCCCGGTCGTGGCTGCCCTCCCCAGGCACTGCGGCCGGGCAGGGTCGTTCCGGGAGGACGATGGCGCAGGAGCGGCTTCAGCCGCGATGGGGCCTTCATGCAGATCGTTCCGCACCGGACCGCGCATCACCCGTCCGCGGAAATTCGATGGGAAGGCCTCATCGCGGCTGAAGCC
>NZ_JASCOS010000072.1:0-18447 GCF_029959705.1 Stenotrophomonas sp. PS02297
GTGCCGGCTCTCCCGCTCGTGCCACAACCCGGTAGTGCCGACCGCTGGCCCGCAACCGCGATGGCAATGATCCCGAGGCTGCCGGCCAGCAGCCGGCACTACCCGGCTGTATTCCGCGCCGCGCGGTGGACGCCGGCCAGCTTGAACGCGAGCACGGTGCCGAGGTAGCCGCTGCCGGTCAGCAGCAGGTTCCACAGGACGCGGCCGAGCGGACGGGTCGTGCCGTGGGCGAAGGCGTCGACCATGGCGATGGCGGCGGGGTGCAGCACGCGCCGGGTGAAGAGCGCCGCGCATGGCGCGATCCGTTCCCGGTAGACGTCGAGCAGCTGCAGGCCCGCCAGGCCCAGCAGCAGTTCAAGGCCGAGCGCGTCGAGCAGCGGGACGAGCAGGCGCAGTTCCGGGTGGCTGATGAAGGCAAGGACCAGCAACCAGGTGAGGATCTGGAAGACCCGCTTCCAGAGTTTCCGGTTCCTGAAGATCGCGCGCATGGCGGGCCCGGTGCGGTCGAATCAGATGGATGCGGCGCGCACCGCATCCGGCAGCGGCGCGCTCCTGCCGGTCTGCGTATCCATCCACACCACCACCACGTTGCCGTCGGAGTACAGCTTGGCGGGGTCCTTCTGGTCGACGATGCGGTGGCCGATGGTCACGCTGCTGTTGCCCAGGCGCTCGACGAACAGTTCGACGACGATGTCGTGGGGCCACTCGATCGGCAGGCGGTAGTTGATGTTGGTGTTGGCCACCACCGGCGCGATGCGGTCGGTCATCGATATGCCTTCCACGCCCAGCATCCAGCGCACGCGCGCCTCTTCCAGGTAGGAAACGTACTTGGCGTTGTTGACGTGGCCCATCGCGTCCATGTCGCGCCAGCGCACGCTGATCGGCACGCGGGCCAGGTGCTTGTGTTCGGTGCTCATCACGAAACCTTCTTCTTGCCGGCCGGGGCCTTCCTGGCGGCCGTCTTCTTCGCCGGCTTTTCCTTGCGCGGCGGGCGGGCGTCGGGTTTGTTGGCAGTGGCAGCCGGCCGTTCCGGGCGCGCACTGGTGGAGGGCAGCATCTTGGCCAGGAACTGGCCGGTGTACGACGCCGGATGCGACGCCACATCCTCCGGCGTGCCGGTGACCAGGACGGTGCCGCCGCGATGGCCGCCTTCCGGGCCGAGATCGACGATCCAGTCGGCGGTCTTGATCACGTCCAGGTTGTGCTCGATCACCACCACCGTGTTGCCCTCGTCGCGCAGCTTGTGCAGCACGCCGAGCAGCGCCTCGATGTCATGGAAGTGCAGGCCGGTGGTCGGTTCGTCGAGGATGTAGAGCGTGCGCCCGGTGTCGCGGCGCGACAGCTCCTTGGACAGCTTCACGCGCTGCGCCTCGCCGCCGGACAGGGTGGTCGCGCTCTGGCCCAGCTTGATGTAGCTCAGGCCCACGTCGACCAGGGTTTCCAGCTTGCGGGCGATGGCCGGCACCGGCTCGAACAGCTTCAGCGCATCTTCGACGGTCATCTCCAGCACGTCGTTGATGCTGTAGCCCTTGTACAGGATCTCCAGCGTCTCGCGGTTGTAGCGCTTGCCGTGGCAGACGTCGCAGGGCACGTACACGTCCGGCAGGAAGTGCATCTCGACTTTGATCAGGCCGTCGCCCTGGCAGGCCTCGCAGCGGCCGCCGCGCACGTTGAAGCTGAAGCGGCCCGGGGCATAGCCGCGCGCGCGCGCTTCCGGCACCTGCGCGTACAGCTCGCGCAGCGGCGTGAACAGGCCGGTATAGGTGGCCGGGTTCGAGCGTGGGGTGCGGCCGATCGGCGACTGGTCGATGTCCACCACCTTGTCGAACAGGTCCAGGCCATCGACTTCCCGGTACGGCGCGATCGGGTGCGAGGCGCCGTTGATCTCGTTGGCGGCCAGGGTGAACAGGGTGTCGTTGATCAGCGTGGACTTGCCCGAGCCGGACACGCCGGTGATGCAGGTCAGCAGGCCGGCCGGGATGTCCAGGTCCACGTTCTTGAGGTTGTTGCCGCTGGCGCCGCGCAGGTGCAGCGTCATCTTCGGGTTCGGCTTGTGCCGGCGCGCCGGGATCTCGATGGCGCGCTTGCCCGACAGGTACTGGCCGGTCAGCGAACGCGGCGCGTCCAGGATGTCCTGCAGGGTGCCCTGGCCGACGATCTCGCCGCCATGCACGCCCGCGCCGGGGCCGATGTCCAGTACGTAGTCGGCCAGGCGGATCGCGTCCTCGTCGTGCTCGACCACGATCACCGTGTTGCCGAGATCGCGCAGGCGGGTGAGGGTGCCGAGCAGGCGCTCGTTGTCGCGCTGGTGCAGGCCGATGGACGGCTCGTCGAGCACGTACATCACCCCGACCAGGCCGGCGCCGATCTGCGAGGCCAGGCGGATACGCTGTGCCTCGCCGCCGGACAGGGTGTCGGCCTTGCGCTCCAGGGTGAGGTAATCCAGGCCGACATCGACCAGGAAGCCGAGCCGCTCGCTGATCTCCTTGACGATCTTGGTGGCGATCTCGCCGCGCCAGCCCGGCAGGCTCAGTTCGCCGAAGAAGCGCTTGGCCTCGTCGATCGGCAGCACCGCCAGATCCGGCAGCGGCCGGTCGGCGACGAACACGTTGCGCGCGGCCTTGTTCAGGCGCGCGCCGTTGCACTGGGGGCAGGGCCGTTCGCTGATGAACTTGGCCAGTTCCTCGCGCACCGCCGGCGATTCGGTCTCGCGGTAGCGGCGTTCAAGGTTGGGGATGATGCCCTCGAAGCGGTGCTTGCGCTGGCTGCGCCCGCCGTTCTCGGTGAAATAGGTGAAGGTGATCTGTTCCTCGCCGCTGCCGTACAGCACGGCCTGGCGCACGTCCTCCGGCAGCGACTGCCAGGGGGCGTCCACGTCGAACTTGTAGTGCTTGGCCAGCGAGGCGATCAACTGGAAGTAATAGGCGTTGCGGCGGTCCCAGCCGCGCACCGCGCCGGCGGCCAGCGACAGCTCGGGGTGCACGACCACGCGGCCGGGATCGAAGAACTCGGCCATGCCCAGGCCGTCGCAGCCCGGGCAGGCGCCGACCGGCGAGTTGAACGAGAACAGGCGCGGCTCCAGTTCCGGCAGCGCGTAGTCGCAGACCGGGCAGGAGTACTTGGACGAGAACAGCTGCGGGGCGGCCTGCGCGTCGTCCAGCGACTGCACGGTGGCCATGCCGTCGCCCAGCTTGAGCGCGGTCTCGAAGCTCTCGGTAAGCCGCTGCTTGATGTCCTCGCGCGGGCGGAAGCGGTCGATCACCGCCTCGATGGTGTGCTTCTGGCGTAGCGCCAGCGGCGGCACCGCGTCGATCTCGTGCAGTTCGCCATCCACCCGCACGCGCACGAAGCCCTGCGCGCGCAGCTGGTCGAATACCTGCACGTGCTCGCCCTTGCGCTCGCGGATCACCGGCGCCAGCAGCATCCAGCGCTGCTCGCCATCCAGTGCCAGCACCTGGTCGACCATCTGGCTGACGGTCTGCGCCTCCAGCGGGTAGCCATGGTCCGGGCAGCGCGGGCTGCCGACGCGGGCGTAGAGCAGGCGCAGGTAGTCGTAGATCTCGGTGATGGTGCCCACGGTCGAGCGCGGGTTGTGGCTGGTGGACTTCTGCTCGATCGAGATCGCCGGCGACAGGCCCTCGATGTGGTCCAGGTCCGGCTTCTCCATCACGCTCAGGAACTGCCGCGCGTAGGCCGACAGCGACTCGACGTAGCGGCGCTGGCCTTCGGCATAGATGGTGTCGAACGCCAGCGAGGACTTGCCCGAGCCGGACAGGCCGGTGATCACGATCAGCTTGTCGCGCGGCAGGTCGAGGTCGATGTTCTTGAGGTTGTGCGTCCGCGCGCCGCGGATACGGATGAAATCCATCGCCATGGGAAGTCCGGTCTTGGCCGCGGCCGGCGGGGCCGGACGCGGAGGGGGCAGGGGAGTGCAGCTGACGGCAGTCGATCAGCCTAGCGAGCTTGCGATTTGGGGGCAATTGCCGGAATTGCCAGTGCGCATGCCGGTCCGCGGCCGCGGTGCCGGCCATTGTTCATGATGCACATCCGCATGCGCCCCCTCCGGGCGGCTTCGCCGTGGAAAACGGCCGTCCTGCCGCTCTCCAGGCCCGGTTTCCCGGTCCTGGGGCGACTTGACCCGGGGAATGGCCTGCCAGTAAAATCCCGCTTCTGTCCGCCCTCGATGGTGGGCAGATCCCAAGAATAACTACAGAAGAGACATCCCATGTATGCAGTCCTGGTAACTGGCGGCAAGCAGTACCGCGTCGCGCAGGGTGAAACCCTCCGCGTCGAGAAACTCGAAGCCGAAGCCGGCAGCGAAATCAAGTTCGACACCGTCCTGATGCTCGGCGACGCCGACGGCATCAAGATCGGCGATGCCCTGAAGGGCGCTTCGGTGACCGCCAAGGTCGTGGCCCACGGCCGCGCCGAGAAGGTGAAGATCATCAAGTTCCGCCGGCGCAAGCACCACATGAAGCGCCAGGGCCATCGCCAGTACTACACCGAAATCGAAATCACCGGCATCGCCGGCTAATCCCAAGGAGAATCCGTCATGGCACATAAAAAGGGCGTAGGCTCCTCGCGCAACGGCCGCGATTCCAACCCGAAATACCTGGGCGTCAAGATCTTCGGTGGCCAGGCCATCGAAGCCGGCAACATCATCGTGCGCCAGCGCGGCACCCAGTTCCATCCGGGCGCCGGCGTCGGCCTGGGTCGTGACCACACGCTGTTCGCGCTGGTCGACGGCAAGGTCGAGTTCTCGGTGAAGGGCGCCAACAAGCGCCGCACCGTCAGCGTCGTCGCGGAAGTCTGATCTCCCGCACGCGCAGGCGCCCATGCCGCGGTGTGGGCGCCGCCGACGAGAGCCCCGCTTCGGCGGGGCTTGTCGTTTCCAGGTGATCCGCGCGCCCGTTATGGGGCGCGGCTGGGCAGGAGTCAGGGATGGTGAAGCGTTGTTGGGGCGTGGTCCTGCTGTCCGGCCTGCTGGCCTGCACGGGATGCGCCGCCGATATTCCCAGCGACCGCGCCACCCTGACGGTGGCCGGGCCGTTGGCATCGTTGCAGGCCGATACCCTGGCGCTTCCGCCGGGTTCGCCGCAGCTGCCCGCCCTGCTGGCAGATCCGGCGGGCTGGCAGCCGGAGCCCGCCGCCGAAGGCATCGAGCGCAGCAGTGTCCGCGGCGATTTCGATGCCGATGGCTGGTTGCGCACCTCGGTTTTCAGCTGGGACGGCAGCCGCGGCTGGGAAGTCCACATGGCATACGGTGAGGGCGGGCGCACGCCGCCGGCCACGGTGCGGATCTGGATGCAGGCGCCGCGAGGCAGCGGGCAGCCGGACTGGCCGATGGGCGAGGGCGCGGTCCGCTATGCTGGAGCCACGCGCATCCTGAGCTATAAAGGCCGGCGTCCCGGCGCCGAAGGCCGCGAGGACTTTGAAAGAAGCTTGACCCTTGGTCCATCCCACTGGGTCGAGCTGGAAGAATCGACTAGCGTCGCGCCCGATGGCGCCGCCGTCCGCAAGCGCCGCCAGGTCATGGCGCGCGACGCGCAGGGGCGTCCAGTGGACGACGCGGAGTTGCTGGATGGCGCGGAATACCGCGTCTCCAGCCAGTATTTCCTGCCCGACGGGCAGGGCAACCCCCGCCGCATCGTGCGCCTGTACCGCGCCGCCGGCGCGGCGCAGGATGCGCCGGTGCTGCGGGCCGAAGTGATTTTGAGAACCTTGCGATACCAAGATGAAACTCGTTGATGAAGCCGAAATCTCTGTAATCGCCGGCAATGGCGGCAATGGCTGCGTCGGCTTCCGCCGCGAGAAGTTCATTCCGCTCGGCGGTCCCGACGGCGGCGATGGCGGCGACGGCGGCAGCGTCTGGCTGCGCGCCGACGAAAACCTGAACACCCTGGTCGACTTCCGCCACGAGCGCATCTTCAAGGCGCAGCGCGGCGAGAACGGCATGGGCCGGCAGGCCTACGGCAAGGGCGGCGAGGACCTGACCATCACCGTGCCGGTCGGCACCGTGGTCATCAACGTCGACACCGACGAGGTGATCGGCGACCTGACCCGCCATGGCGACCGCCTGCTGGTGGCCAAGGGCGGCAAGGGCGGCCTGGGCAACATGCACTTCAAGAGCTCCACCAACCGCGCGCCGCGCCAGGCACTGCCGGGCGAGGAGGGCGAGGAGCGTCTGCTCAAGCTGGAGCTGAAGCTGCTGGCCGACGTCGGCCTGCTCGGCTTCCCCAATGCCGGCAAGAGCACCCTGATCCGCGCCGTCTCGGCGGCGACGCCGAAGGTGGCCGATTACCCGTTCACCACCCTGTACCCGAACCTGGGCGTGGTGAAGGTGGAGAACTACCGCAGCTTCGTGATCGCCGACATTCCCGGCCTGATCGAGGGTGCGGCCGACGGCGCCGGCCTGGGGGCGCAGTTCCTGCGTCACCTGCAGCGCACCCGCCTGTTGCTGCACCTGGTGGACATCTCGCCGATGGAGGGGGGTGTGGAAGGCGTTTCCCCGATCGAGCAGGTGCGCGCCATCGAGCGCGAGCTGGGCAAGCACGATCCGGAGCTGCTGGAAAAGCCGCGCTGGCTGGTGCTGAACAAGGCCGACCTGATGTTCGAGGACGAGGCGCGGGCCGCGGCCGAGCAGGTGGTCAGGGAGCTGGGCTGGACCGGCCCCTGGTACCTGGTCTCGGCGCTGGGTCGCGAGGGCACCTGGCCGATCATGAAGGACATCATGGCCTTCTTCGACCAGCAGAAGCTGCTCGAGGCCGAGGAGCGCGAGGCGCAGGGCTGAGGTCGCCTGCGGACCGGCCTGCATGGAAAACCCGGCCGAGGCCGGGTTTTTCGTTTCTGCCGGGGCTGGCTGCGTTCCCGGGTGCGGCTTTGGGCCGCGGCGAGGGGTTGGGCCTCTGTAGCGCCGGGCATCGCCCGGCGGGGCTTTGCCGGGAAGGCTTCAGCGGGGCGTTGCCCCGCTCTACAGGGCGCGGATTGCCGGGGTTCCGTAGCGCCGGGCGTCGCTCGGCGGGGTTTTGCCGGCAAGGCTCCAGCGGGGTATTGCGCCGCCTTGCGGGGGAGTGGGCTGGTGCCGGAGGAAGCAGCAAAAAACCGCGGGGAGCGGTGCTTGACGTCGCTTGTCGATGGTCTGCAGGGGTGCTGCCGCCAGGGAGGCGGGCAACAAAAAACCCGGCGCGGGGCCGGGTTTTTCGGGTCGGCAGCCTGCGGCTGCCGATGATCGCCCGGATCAGGCGGCCTTGAGGGCCTTGATGCGGTCGTTCAGGCGGCTCTTGTGACGGGCAGCCTTGTTCTTGTGGATCAGGCCACGCGCGCTGAAGCGATCCAGAATCGGCTGGGCAACGGCGAAGGCGGCTTCGGCGCCAGCGGCATCGTTGGCGTCCAGCGCCTTGATCACTTTCTTGACAGCGGTGCGCAGCATCGAGCGCTGAGCCACGTTGCGCGCGTTGCGCACGACGGTCTGCTTGGCGCGCTTCTTGGCGGACTTGATATTGGCCACGGTGGTGGTTTCCTGAAAATCGGTATGGTGGGAACAGCAAGCACGCAAGTATGATGGTCGGACGAATGAACGTCAAGTCAAGTTGTCAAGGGGGCCGTGGGTGAGTTCACCGCGCATGTTGCGGGGGCTGCTGTCGTTCAGCAGCATGACGATGGTCTCGCGGGTGCTTGGACTGGTGCGGGACCAGGCGATCTCCATCACGTTCGGCGCCAACGCCACGACCGATGCGTTCTGGGTGGCGTTCCGCGTCCCCAATTTCCTGCGCCGCCTGTTCGCCGAGGGCTCGTTCGCCACCGCTTTCGTTCCGGTGTTCACCGAGGTGAAGGAGACCCGGCCGCATGCCGACCTGCGCGAACTGATGGCGCGGGTGTCCGGCACCCTGGGCGGTGTCCTGCTGGTGCTGACTGCGCTGGGCCTGATCTTCACGCCGCAGATCGCCTGGCTGTTCGCCGATGCCGACGCGGCCGACCCGGCCAAGTACGGCCTGCTGGTGGACCTGCTGCGGCTGACCTTCCCGTTCCTGCTGTTCGTTTCGCTGACCGCGCTGGCGGGCGGGGCGCTGAACAGCTTCCAGCGTTTCGCGATGCCGGCGCTGACGCCGGTGATCCTCAACCTGTGCATGATCGCCGGCGCACTTTGGCTGGCGCCGCGGCTGGAGGTGCCGATCCTGGCGCTGGGCTGGGCGGTGCTGGCCGCCGGCGTGCTGCAGCTGCTGTTCCAGCTGCCATCGCTGAAGGGCATCGACCTGCTGACCCTGCCGCGCTGGGGCTGGAACCATCCCGACGTGCGCAGGGTGCTGACCCTGATGGTGCCGACCCTGTTCGGCTCGTCGGTGGCGCAGATCAACCTGATGCTGGATACGGTGATCGCGGCCCGGCTCAGCGACGGCTCGCAGTCCTGGCTGTCTCTGGCCGACCGCTTCCTGGAGCTGCCGTTGGGGGTGTTCGGCGTGGCGCTGGGCACGGTGATCCTGCCCGCGCTGGCCCGGCACCACGTCAAGACCGACGGCGAGGGCTTCTCCAACGCGCTGGACTGGGGGTTGCGCATGACCCTGCTGATCGCGGTGCCGGCCATGCTCGGCCTGCTGCTGCTGGCCCAGCCGCTGATCGCGACCCTGTTCCAGTACCGGGAATTCACGTCCTTCGACACCCGGATGACCGCCCTGTCGGTTTACGGCCTGAGCTTCGGCCTGCCGGCGTTCGCCCTGCTGAAAGTGGTGCTGCCGGCCTTCTATTCGCGCCAGGACACGAAGACGCCGGTGCGCGCGGGCCTGGTCGCGCTGGTCGCCAACATGGTGTTCAACTTCGCCCTGCTCGCGGTGCTGTACCAGGTGATGGTGCCCGAGGCGCTGAAGGCCGAGGGGGTGATGGCCGCGCTGTCCCGGCAGCCGGGCCTGCACCTGGCGCTGGGCATCGCCAGTGCGCTGTCCAGTTACCTGAACCTCGGGCTGCTCTGGTATTGGCTGGGCAAGACCGGGGTCTACCGGCGTCGTCCCGGCTGGGGCGGCTATGTCCTGCGGCTGGTGGTGGCCTGCGTGGCCATGAGCGCGGTACTGCTGGCGCTGCTGCACTGGCTGCCGGGCTTCACCGGCCTGGACAAATGGCAGCGCATCGGCTGCCTGACCCTGCTGGTCGGCGGCGGCGGGCTGACTTACCTGCTGGCGATGGTGGCCATGGGCTTCCGCCCGCGCGACCTGCGCGGGCAGTGAGGCGGGCATGCCTGCGCCGCCGCTATACTTCCCGGCTACACATGACGAAGCACCGGCCTGCGAGGGCCGGATCCGGGTTGAATGAGCAGGCTGTTTAGAAACGTCGAAGGCGGGGTGCTGTTCCCGCAGGGAAGCGTGGTCTGCATCGGTGCCTTCGACGGCCTGCACAGGGGCCATCGGGCGCTGGTGCAGCACGCGGTCGAGCGCGCGCGCGCGCTCGGCGTGCCCGCGGTGGCGCTGGCGTTCGAGCCGCTGCCGCGCGAGTTCTTCGCCCGCGACACCCCGCCGCCGCGACTGATGCTGGCCCGCGACAAGGTGGCCGCGCTGCGCGGGCTTGGCGTCGACAGCGTCGGCCTGCTGCGCTTTGACGCGAAGATGGCGGCCATCACCGCCGAGGATTTCGTGCGCGACATGCTGGTGCGCCGGCTGGGCGCGCGCGAGGTCTGGATCGGCCCGAAGTTCCACTTCGGCAACCGCCGCGGCGGCGACCTGGCCCTGCTGCAGGCGATGGGCGCTGAACTGGGCTTCGCCGCCGGCGAGATCGCGCCGGTGCACCTGAACGGCGAGCGCATTTCCAGCACCCGCATCCGCGAACTGCTGGTGGCCGGCGAATTCGGCCATGCCGCCGACCTGCTGGGCCGGCCATATGCGATCGGTGGGCGCGTGGTGCGCGGGCGGCAGCTCGGGCGGACGCTGGGCTTCCCCACCGCCAACTTGCGTTTCCCGCGGACGCCCGCACTTTCAGGTATCTATGCCACCTGGGTACATGGTGTCTTCGAGCGGCCGTGGCCGTCGGTGTCGAGCTTCGGCACGCGTCCGACCGTGCAGGGCGTGGAGCCGCTGCTGGAAGCGCACCTGTTCGATTTCCACGGCGACCTGTACGGGCGCCACATCGAAGTCGAATTCGTCGCCAAGCTGCGCGACGAAGAGAAGTTCAACGACCTGCCGGCGCTGACCGAGCAGATGCACCACGACGCGCGGCAAGCCCGTCATATCCTCAACGAACAACGACTGCGAGCCACCGCGTGAGCCAGGACTACAAAGCCACCCTTCATCTGCCGGCGACGGAATTCCCGATGCGCGGCGACCTGCCCAAGCGCGAGCCGGGCATCCTGGCGCGTTGGGAAGAGCAGGGCATCTACGCGCAGCTGCGCGAGAACGCGAAGGGCCGCCCGTTGTTCGTGCTGCACGACGGCCCGCCGTATGCCAACGGCCAGATCCACCTGGGCCATGCGGTCAACAAGATCCTCAAGGACATCATCGTCAAGTCGCGTTACCTCGACGGCTTCGATGCGCCCTACGTGCCGGGCTGGGATTGCCATGGCCTGCCGATCGAGATCGCGGTCGAGAAGAGGTGGGGCAAGGTCGGGGTCAAGCTCGATGCCGAGCAGTTCCGCCAGAAGTGCCGCGAGTACGCCGAGGAGCAGATCAACCTGCAGCGCGCCGACTTCAAGCGCCTGGGCGTGATCGGCGACTGGGAGAACCCGTACAAGACGCTGAGCTTCGACTTCGAGGCCAACGAAATCCGCGCGCTGGCCAAGATCGTCGCCAACGGCCACCTGGTGCGCGGCGCCAAGCCGGTGCACTGGTGCTTCGACTGTGGCTCGGCACTGGCCGAGGCCGAGATCGAATACCAGGACAAGACGTCGCCGGCCATCGACGTGGCCTACGCCGCGCGCGATTCCAGGGCGCTGGCCGCCAGCTTCGGCGTCGATCTGCCGGCTGGCGTGGAAGTGGCGGTGCCGATCTGGACCACCACGCCGTGGACGTTGCCGGCCTCGCTGGCGGTGTCGCTGGGCGCGGACATCGACTATGCGCTGGTCGAAGGCCCGGCCCACGACGGCCAGCCGCGTTGGCTGGTGCTGGCCTCGGCGCTGGCCGAGCGTTCGCTGGCCCGCTACGGCGTGGCTGAAATGATCGTGCACGGCCACGCCAAGGGTTCGGCGCTGGAGAACCAGCTGCTGGCGCATCCGTTCTACGCCAACCGCGACCTGCCGCTGCTCAATGGCGAGCACGTGTCCGATGCCGACGGTACCGGTGCGGTGCATACCGCGCCCGGTCACGGCCAGGAAGACTTCGCGGTCAGCCAGCAGTACGGGGTGATGGACAAGTACAACGCCGGCCAGATCAACCCGGTCGATGGCCGCGGCGTGTATCTGCCTTCGACGCCGCCGGCCGGCGACGTCGAGCTGGCAGGCCTGCACCTGTGGAAGGCGCAGCCGCTGATCGTCGAGGTGCTGCGCGGCAACGGCTCGCTGCTGGCCTTCGCCGAAATCCAGCACAGCTACCCGCATTGCTGGCGCCACAAGACGCCGGTGGTGTTCCGCGCCACCCCGCAGTGGTTCATTTCGATGGACAAGGCCGGCCTGCGCGCCGACGCAATGAGTGCCATCGACAACGTCGGCTGGTTCCCGGCGTGGGGCAAGGCGCGGATCGCCAGCATGGTCGATGGCCGCCCGGACTGGTGCATCAGCCGCCAGCGCACCTGGGGCGTGCCGATTGCCTTGTTCACCCATCGCGAAACCGGCGAGCCGCACCCGCGCAGCGTCGAACTGATGCAGCAGGTGGCCGACCGCGTGGAGCAGGGCGGTATCGATGTCTGGTATTCGCTGGACGCCAGCGAACTGCTCGGCGATGAAGCCGCGCAGTACGAAAAGGTCACCGACATCCTCGACGTCTGGTTCGACTCCGGCGTCACCCACGAGGGCGTGCTGCTGGCGCGCGGCTTCGGCAAGCCGGCCGACCTGTACCTGGAAGGCTCCGACCAGCACCGCGGCTGGTTCCAGTCCTCGCTGCTGACCGGCGTGGCGATCGACAAGGCCGCCCCGTACAAGCAGTGCCTGACCCACGGCTTCACCGTGGACGAGCACGGCCGCAAGATGTCCAAGTCGCTGGGCAACGGCATCGAGCCGCAGGAAATCATGCGCACGCTGGGCGCGGACATCCTGCGCCTGTGGATCGCCTCGGCCGACTACAGCAACGAGATGTCGCTGTCGCAGGAGATCCTCAAGCGCAACGCCGACGCCTACCGGCGCCTGCGCAACACCGCGCGCTTCCTGCTCGGCAACCTGGACGGCTTCGATCCCGACCGGCACCTGCGCCCGCTGGACGACATGGTCGCGCTGGACCGCTGGATCGTGCATCGCGCCTTCGAGCTGCAGGAGAAGATCAAGGCCGCCTACGCCAGCTACAACATGGCCGAGATCGTGCAGCTGCTGCTGAATTTCTGCAGCGTCGACCTGGGCTCGCTGTACCTGGACGTGACCAAGGACCGCCTGTACACGATGCCGGAAGACTCGCGCGGCCGCCGCTCGGCGCAGAGCGCGATGTACCGCATCGCCGAGGCGTTCGTGCGCTGGGTCGCGCCGATCCTGACCTTCACCGCCGACGAACTGTGGGGCTACCTGCCGGGCGCGCGTGCCGACAACGTGCTGTTCGCCACCTGGTACGACGGCCTGGCGCCGCTGCCGGCGGAGGCGCAGCTCGGCGCCGCCGATTTCGAGCAGCTGCTGGCCCTGCGCGAGCAGGTGGCGAAAGTGCTGGAACCGATGCGCGCCAACGGCGCCATCGGCGCCGCGCTGGAGGCGGAGATCACCGTGGCCGCGAACGAGGAGCAGGCGGCGCACTGGCAGCCGCTGGCCGATGAGCTGCGTTTCCTGTTCATCAGCGGCGACGTGAGCGTGCGCCCGGCGACCACCGACGAGGTGTTCGTCAGCGCGCAGCCCACCGGCAAGGCCAAATGCGTGCGCTGCTGGCACTACCGCGCCGACGTCGGCAGCGATGCCGGCCATCCGGAGCTGTGCGGCCGCTGCGCCGGCAACATCGAAGGTGCCGGCGAGGACCGTCGCTGGTTCTGAACCGGCGGCGGTTGGCTTTCCATACACGGGACCGGCGGCAACATGCCGCGTCCCATCGTCCGCAACCCACAAGCCCCGAGACATGCAGACAAACACGGTCAAACCCAATGCCCTGATCTGGCTGCTGCTCTCGGCCGCGGTGATCGGCCTGGACCAGTGGAGCAAGGCCTGGGTACTGGCGAGCCTGCCCGAGTTCACGCCGGTGCCGGTGATCGACGGCTTCTGGAACTGGTACCGCACCTATAACACCGGCGCGGCGTTCAGCTTCCTCAGCGATGCCGGCGGCTGGCAGCTCTGGTTCTTCACCGCGCTGGCGGTGGCCATCAGCGGCTTGATGGCGTTCTGGCTGTCACGCACCGCGCGCGGCAACTGGCGCAGCGCGCTGCCGTATGCGCTGGTGATCGGCGGCGCCATCGGCAACGTCATCGACCGGCAGCTCCATGGCCATGTCGTGGATTTCATCCAGTGGTACGTCGGCGACCATTACTGGCCGTCGTTCAACGTGGCCGATTCGGCGATCGTGGCCGGCGCCATCGGCATCGCCCTGTCGGGCCTGTTCGATGGAAACAAGCACGCGCCGGGAGCGGGGAAGGGGAAATGACGCAGCGCGGTTCCGCTTTCGTTCCGCTCTTTTCCCGTTTCCGCCTTTAGAATCCCCCGCATGGACGTACTGCTCGCCAATCCCCGTGGTTTCTGCGCCGGCGTCGATCGCGCCATCGAGATCGTCAAGCGCGCGATCGAGACGCTGGGCGCGCCGATCTACGTGCGCCACGAAGTCGTGCACAACCGTTTCGTGGTCGACGACCTGAAGCAGCGCGGCGCGATCTTCGTCGAGGAACTGGACGAAGTGCCCGACGGCAACACGGTGATCTTCAGCGCCCATGGCGTCTCGCAGGCGGTACGCGACGAGGCGGGGCGGCGCGGGCTCAAGGTGTTCGACGCGACCTGCCCGCTGGTGACCAAGGTGCATTTCGAGGTCGCGCGGCACTGCCGCGCGGGCCGCGACGTGGTGCTGATCGGCCATGAGGGCCATCCCGAGGTCGAGGGCACGATGGGGCAGTGGCGCAGCGAAGCCGGCGCCGGTGCGATCTATCTGGTCGAGGACGAGGACGATGTCGCCGCGCTGGTGGTCGGCCAGCCGGAAAACCTCGCCTACACCACCCAGACTACGCTGTCGGTGGACGACACCCGCAGCGTGATCGCCGCATTGAGGACGAAATTCCCCGCCATCCAGGGGCCGAAGAACGACGACATCTGCTATGCCACGCAGAACCGCCAGGATGCGGTGCGCGAACTGGCGCAGCAGTGCGACCTGGTGCTGGTGGTCGGTTCGCCGAACAGCTCCAACTCCAACCGCCTGGCCGAACTGGCCCGCCGCGAGGGCGTGGAGTCCTACCTGATCGACGGCGCGCACGAGATCGACCCGCAGTGGGTGGCCGGCAAGCGCCGCGTGGGCCTGACCGCGGGCGCTTCCGCGCCGCAGGTGCTGGTCGACGGCGTGATCGAGCGCCTGCGCGACCTCGGCGCCGGCAGCATCGCCGAACTGGCCGGCGAACCGGAGTCGATGGTGTTCGCGCTGCCCAAGGAACTGCGCCTGCGCCTGGTCGATTGACCACGGGGGCGGCGAACCTCTAGAATCCGCGGCTCCGCCGGAATAGCTCAGTTGGTAGAGCGGCGCATTCGTAATGCGTAGGTCGTAGGTTCGATTCCTATTTCCGGCACCAGCTTCGAAGAAAGGCCAGACGCCCGCGTCTGGCCTTTTCTTTTGCCACATGCGCGCGTTTTCAGTGGAACTGCAGGGTGAGCTGGAAATAGCGTCCCAGCGGGTCGTCCTGCCCCGTGGAGAGGCCGCCGTTGCCCGGCAGGTAATTCACCGGTTTCGTATCCAGCAGGTTGAGGATGTCCAGCGCCGCGGTCATCCGCGCGCCGATCCGGCGATCCAGGTGCAGGTTCCAGCGCAGCTGCGCCGGATTGCTGCACTTGCCGTCGCCGCGTTGCGTGGAAGGGCAGGCGGCGCCCGGCTGCCAGGCGCGGGTACTGCCGGCGTAGCGCGCATGCAGCGCGCTTCCCCAGTGCGTTCCCTGCCATTGCAGCGCCGCGGTGCCTGCCATGCTGGGCGTGGCGTGGCCGCGCAGGTCGATCCAGCGGCCGCTGGCGCGCTCCCGGCGGCGCAGCGCCTGCTGGTGGATGGCGTCGAGCGAGAATCGCCATTGGCCGGCGGGCACGGCGCGCACGTAGTCGCCGTGCAGTACCCAGTTGCGCGAGACCGTCTGGCCGATGTTGTCGAAGTACAGGCGCAGCGACTGCAGCCGGCCGTGTTCGTCCAGCAGCCAGGTATCCGCGTTCCAGCCGGCATCGGCCGGGCGCAGGGCCAGGATCTCGTTGCGCAGCTCGACGCGGTTATGGGTGAGCGAGAGGGTCAGGTCGGGGCGCGGATTCCAGATGGCGCCCAGGGATTGGTTGCGCGAGGTTTCGGCTTTCACCCCGGTGTTCTCGATGACCTGCACGTCCACCAGGCAGACATTGTCCGCCGTGTGCGCGCAGGCCGGGAGGCCGGGCGACCAGGGCAGGGCCTCGGTGGCGAAATAGCCCGGCGGGCGCCGGCGTTCGAACAGGCTGGGCGCGCGGTAGCCGCGGCCGCCGGACAGCAGCAGCGACCAGGCGGGCGAAGGGTTCCAGCGCAGGCCGGCGCGGGGCGAAAACGACAGTTCGCCGGCGTCGTGGTCCAGGCGGGCGGCCAGGTCCAGGCGCAGCGGCGCGGCCAGTGGCAGGCCCAGTTCGGCGTAGGCGGCGCTGCTCTGGCGGGAAAGGCGGCGGCGCCCGGTGGGCAGGCCCAGCGCCAGTTCGCCGTCCTCCAGCAGGCGGTCGGGGCGCGAAGTCCAGGTTTCGTGCCGCAGGTCGATGCCGCCGGCCAGCTGCGCCGCGCCGCCGGGCAGCTGGCCGAGGTCGTGGCGCAGGCCCCACCATGCCAGCCACTGGTCGGTGCGGCCGCGGTTGCGGGTGCGGGGGAACAACTGCGCGCGCAGCGCCGGGTCCAGCGGCGTGAATCCCGGGAAATAGCCGTCGGCCACGGCGTCGAGCAGCCGCGAGGTACGCACGGCGCCTTCGGTCGACAGCGTGGTTTCGCTGCGTTGCCGGCTCAGCCCGGCGTCCCAGCCGCCGTCGCGGCTGAGGCCGGCCGCCAGGTCCAGTTCGAGGCTGCGCACCGTGGGGCGCACGATGCCGCCTTCCTGGAATACATGATTGATCAGGTCGCCGCCCGCCAGGCGCAGGGCTGCCGCCGTCGGCCCCAGTTCGTAGCGCTGGCGGGCGTGGCTGGCGCGCAGTTCGGCATAGGCATGCAGGCCGTTGCCGGCATCGTGCCGCCAGTGCGTGTACATCGCGGCGGTGGCGGAGGCCGGTTGCAGCGAGCGCGGGCGCGAGCTGTCGTACCAGCAGCCGCTGTCCTCGCGCATGCCGGAGGGACACAGGTAGGCGGGCAGGTAATAACCATCGCGGGTCAGCAGCCCGATCGGATAGCGCTGCCGTTCCCGGTGCCAGTCGCGGCGATCGCCGGCGACATGATCGGCCCGCTGCAGGTCGATGCCGAGGAACCAGTCGTCGCCTTCTCCGCTGTGGCCGGTAGCGGCCTGCATCCGGTACTGGGCGCCGTCGCCCTGGTTGCTGATGCCGGTCTGCAGCATGGCTTCGGGGCCGTCGGCCTGGTCGCGCAGCACGATGTTGACCACGCCGGCCATGGCATCGGCGCCGTAGATGGCCGAGGCGCCGCCGCGGACCAGTTCGATGCGTTCGACGAAGCTCAGCGGGATGCCGCCCAGGTCGGTGAGGGCGCCCTGCTGCAGCGACACCATGGGATAGCGCGGCAGGCGCCGGCCATTGACCAGGAACAGGGTGGCGCGCGGGCCCATCCCGTCCAGGCTGGTGGCCGCGGCGGCGCCGCCGGGAAGATAGGGCGAATCGCCGTCGCGTGAGGCATCCACCGGTGGCCGCCCGTTCATGCCGGGCAGGTGGCGCAGGAGATCGAACAGCGAGCCGTAGCCGCTGCGCCGGATGTCCTCGCGTTCTATGACATCCACCACCATGGTGGTCTGCAGCGAGGTGCGGGGCAGGCGGCTGCCGGTGACATGCACCGGGGCGAGCTCGACCTCCGGCGCCGTCGCCGGTTCCGGCGCGCGCGCAGGCGGGACGGCGGCAGGAGGCGCTGGAGGCCTGGGCGCTTCGATACGCCGCACCGTGAATATGCCGGCTGGCGAGCTTGCGAGTTTCACCGGCAGCCCGCGCAGCAGCTTTTCCAGTGCGGCCTGGGGCGGCAGCGTGCCGCGGAGCCCGGCACTGTCCAGTCCGGCCAGTTCGCGCGCGTCGAACAGCAGCGGGGTGTCGCCTTGCCGCGACCACTCGCGCAGGGCCTGCACCAGCGGTCCGCGCGCGACCTGGTAGTCCACCGGGCCGCCTGCATCGGCGGCGGCCATCGCCGGCATCGCGGCCATCAACGCCAGGCACAGCGCGCTGCGGCGCAGGCGGCGGATCAACGCCTCCATCCCGGCGTTCAGCGCGTGCCGCGCAGTTCGAGCGTGCCGTCGGCCCGCGCATGGGCGGTGACCGACCAGCCCAGCTCCAGCGCGGACAGCAGCGCGGCCTGGTCGCCGGCGGCGAACGTGCCGCTCACGGCCAGCGGCGCCAGCGCCGGATCGCCGATGACCAGCGGCTTGGCGGTGTAACGGTTCATCCGTGCGATCGCGACCGGCAGCGGCGTGGCGTCGAACAGCAGCCGGCCCTGCAGCCAGGCCTCGGCCTGCGGCGGCGACAGCGCTTGCGCGGGCTCGATCCGGCCCGATGGCAGTACCCGCAGTCGTTGCCCGGGCTGCAGGGCGCGCTGCATGCCCTGCGTACCGCGGCTGTCGATTTCCAGCGCGCCGTCGAGCAGCGCGATGTCGACCTGCCCGTCTTCCAGCCGTTCGACCTGGAAGGTGGTGCCGATATCGCGCAGCGTGCTGTTGCCGGCCTCCACCCGCATCGCGCGCCGCGACGGCGCCACCTGCAGCTGCATGCGGCCATGCTGCAGTTCGATGCCGCGCCGGCGCCAGCCGAACCGCGCGGTCAGGGTGGTGCGGGCGTCGAGTACCGCGACGCTGCCGTCGTCGAGAACCTGGCGTTGCGGGGCGAAGCCGCTGTTCACGTAGGTATGCGGAGCGGGATTGCCATCTGTGACCAGCGCCCATCCGGTTCCCACCGCCAGGCAGAGCGCCGCCGAGGCGGCCAGGCCGAACAACGGCCGCCGGTACAGCGGGCGCCGCACCACGCGGCGCGCGCCGGCGCGCAGCCATGGGTCGTCGCGCCGCGCCCCCGCCCGCGCGGGCAGTCGCGCGGCGTGGGCC
>NZ_JASCOS010000073.1:0-18284 GCF_029959705.1 Stenotrophomonas sp. PS02297
GGTGCAGGCCGATGGCCTGCACCAGTCCGTAGCAGACCAGGGCGGCGGCCAGGCCCAGGGTCAGCGGACTGGCGTTGGCCGCGCCCGGCGCCATGCCCTGGCTGAAGGCGCCGTCATGCCAGCGCCAGGCCAGCCGCGCGACCAGCAACACCGACAGCGCGCCGCCGATCCAGGGATTGGGCGTGTAGCCAGGCCGGCCTTCGCGCACATCGAAACGCGTGTGCTTCAGCGCGAACACGCCCAGCCCGATGCCGGCCAGCGCACCCACGGCCATGCCGGCGGCCACGTGCGGCACGAAGGCCGCCGCCAGTCCGAGCATCGCCGCCACCAGCACCAGGATCGCGATGCGTACCAGCGTGCGGCGCGGTTGCCAGGCTTGCCAGCCGAAGTGGCGGCGGAGGCGGCGGTAGTACAGCCAGCCGAAACCAGCGGTCATCAGCCACGGCAGGTAGGTGGGCATCGGTGCAGGCATCGGCGGATCTCCGGCGGGCGCGGCGACAGCATCGCACGCCCGCCGCCCGCATCAAGATGCCGGTCGTCACCCGTCCCCACCCGGCACGCGGGCCGGAGGTACGCGCTCAGGGCGCCAGCAGTTCGAACCGCACCGGCACGCCGCTCGCCGACGAGGCGCAGACCCACAGGTCGAACAGGCCCGGTTCGGCGGTGAACACGCCCTCGGCGTTGGTGAAGGCCAGTTGCCCGCGGTCGAGCCGGAACACCACGTCCTTCGCCTCGCCGGGGGCCAACAGCACCTTCTCGAACGCCTTGAGTTCGCGTACCGGGCGCACGCGACTGGCGACGCGGTCGTGCACGTACAGCTGCACCACTTCCTCGGCGGCCACCGCGCCGCTGTTGGTGAGGGTGGTGGTGACGACCAGTTCGCCGTTCCAGTCCAGCTGCGGCGCGCTCAGCCGCGGCGCAGCGTAGGCGAACGTGCTGTAGCCCAGGCCGTGGCCGAAGGCGTACAGCGGCGCGTTGGGCATCTCGCGCCAGCGCGCCTTGAACTCGGACATCTCCGGCAGTTCCGGGCGGCCGGTGCGCGGGTGGTTGTAGAAATAGGGCTGCTGCCCGGAGTGCTGCGGAAAACTGACCGGCAGGCGCGCGGACGGGCTGTAAGCACCGAACAGCACGTCGGCCACGGCATGGCCGGTCTGCGTGCCGAGGAACCAGGTCACCGCGATGGCCTGTGCATCGCGCACCGCGCCCTGCAGCGCCAGCGCGCGGCCATTGCGCAGCAGCACCACCACCGGCGTGCCGGTGGCGGCGACCGCCTCGGCCAGGGCCTGCTGCGCCGGCGGCAGCACGATTTCCACCCGCGACTGCGCCTCGCCGCTGTAGCGTTGCGGTTCGCCCAGCGCCAGCACCGCCACGTCGGCACGGCGCGCGGCGGCCACCGCCGCCTCGATGCCGCCTTCCACGGCGTCTTCCAGCGCGCAGCCGGGCACCACGTCCAGCAGCGCATCATCGTCCAGCGCCGCGCGCACGCCCGCTTCCAGCGTGACGTAGCGCGCCTTGTCGCCGAACAGCGTCCAGCAGCCTTCGATGTTGTCGCGGTCCTGCGCGAACGGGCCGATCAGCGCGATCTTCTGCCCGGCCCTGCGCAGCGGCAGCAGCGCGCCCTCGTTCTTCAGCAGCACGATCGAACGCCGCGCCGCGTCGCGGGCCAGCGCATCGTGCGCGGCGATGTGCGAGGTGTCGGCCTCGCGTGCCGGGTCCAGCGAGCGGTACGGATCGTCGAACAGGCCGATGGCCTCCTTCAGGCGCAGGATGCGGCGCACCGACGCGTCCAGCACCGCCATCGGCACCTGTCCGCTTTTCACCAGCCCAGGCAGGTGCGCGGCGTAGAAGCCGCTCTGCATGCTCAGGTCGAGCCCGGCCAGGAACGCCTTGGACGTGGCATCGGTTTCGTCGGCGGCATAGCCGTGCGCGATCAGTTCCATGTCGGCGGTGTAGTCGGAGACCACCACGCCGTCGAAGCCCCACTGCCCGCGCAGCAGGTCGGTCAGCAGCCAGCGGTTGGCGCTGGCCGGCACGCCGTTGATGTCGTTGAAGGCGCTCATCAGCGCGCGCGCGCCGGCCGCCAGTGCGGCCCTGAACGGCGGCAGGTGCACGTCGTGCAGGGTCTGCGGCGAGATGTCCACCTGCGCGTATTCCATGCCGGCGGCGACCGCGCCGTATGCGGCGAAATGCTTGGGCGTGGCCAGCAGCGAATCGGCGGCGGCCAGGTCCGCGCCCTGGAAACCGCGCACGCGCGCGGCGGCGAAGGCGCAGCCCAGCACCACGTCCTCGCCGGCCGATTCCGCGCCGCGGCCCCAGCGCTGGTCGCGGGCGATATCCACCGCCGGCGCGTAGGTCCAGTGGATGCCGGCGGCGGTGGCCTCGACGGCGGTGGCGCGGGCGGTACGCTCGGCCAGTTCCGGCTCGAAGCTGGCGGCCTCGCCCAGCGGGATCGGGAACACCGTGCGCATGCCGTGGATCACGTCGGCGGCCAATGCCACCGGAATGCCGAGCCGGCTTTCCTCCACCGCCACGCGCTGGATCTCGCGGCCCTGCGCGGCACCGACGCCGTTGAACAGGCTGCCGACGCGGCCTGCGCGCACCTGTTCCAGCACCTGCGCGGCGTTGCGCACGTTGGCTTCGGGGTTCACGTCCGGCGCGAACGGGCGGACCATGTCGGCGAACACGCCCAGCTGGCCGACCTTCTCCTCCAGGGTCATGCGGTCGATCAGGGATTGAATGCGGTCTGCCACCGGCGGTCCTTGTATGGAAACGCTTACAAAGCGCGGATTCTAGCGCCGCCGTCGTGAAGCCCGGAAAGCCTGCCCACCCCGCACATCGTCAGGCGGATACCGGCTCGCCGCGCATCGCCATCAGCATCGCGTCGCTGGATTCCTGGAACACGCGCAGGCCGAACTCGGGCAGGATCGCCAGCAGGTGGTCGAACACGTCCGACTGCGTGGCCTCGTACTGCGCCCATGCGGTCGAGGCGGTGAAGCAGTAGATCTCCAGCGGCAGCCCCTGCGGCGTCGGCGCCATCTGCCGGACCAGCAGGGTCATGTCCTGGTGGATGCCGGGGTGGCTGCGCAGGTAGCGCTCGACATAGGCGCGGAAGGTGCCCAGGTTGGTCATCCGGCGCGCGTTGACCTCTTCCGGATGCGCCTGCGCGACCTGCGCGTTCCACTGCTGCAGCTCCACGCGCTTGCCGGCCAGGTAGTCGTCGAGCAGGCCGAACCGCTCCAGCCGGTCCAGCGCCGGCGCGTCGAGGAAGCGCACGCTGTGCTGGTCCAGGAAGATCGAGCGCTTGATCCGCCGCCCTCCCGATTCCTGCATGCCGCGCCAGTTCTTGAACGACTCGGTGACCAGCTTCTTGGTCGGGATGGTGGTGATGGTCTTGTCCCAGTTCTGCACCGTCACCGTATGCAGGGCGATGTCGATCACGTCGCCATCGGCGTTCTGGCTGGGCATCTCGATCCAGTCGCCGATGCGCACGCGGCCGTCGCCGCTGATCTGCACGCTGGCCACCAGCGACAGGATGGTGTCCTGGAAGATCAGCATCAGCACCGCGGTGGCCGCGCCCAGCCCGGTCACCAGGTAGCGCAGGTCGACGCCGGCCAGGGTGGCGACGATGGACAGTCCGGCGATCACGAAGATCACGATCTTGGCCACCTGCAGATAGCCCTTGATCGGCTTGTCGCGCGCGTCGGGACGCCGCTCGTACAGGTCGTTGGCCGCGTCCAGCGCGTGCGACACCGCCAGCGCGACGGTCAGCACCGCCCACGCCTGGCAGGCGCCGACGATGAAGGCCACCAGGCCCGGCGGCAGGTCCGGCACCACCTTGATGCCGGCGGCGATCACCTGGCTGGGCACTACGTTGGAGAGCCGCGCGATCACCCGCATCAGATGGCTGCCGCGCCCGGTCTCGGCGCCGGGCAGGCGGCTGAGCAGCCGGCGCAGGCCGCGCAGCAGGATGCGCTTGGTGATCCAGTTGGCCAGCCCCGCCGCGACCAGCAGGACCGAGACCATCAATGCCAGGTAGGCGCCGGGATAGGGTTCCAGTGTGTCCTGCAGCCGCTCCAGCCACTGTGCCGCCACCACCGCATCCACCATCGGGTATCTCCTGTATTCCGTCGTTATTGAAGTCGCCGGCCGCGGGCCGGCATTGCGGGCTGGCGGGGTTGCCGGCCGGGCCGGCCTCCCCCGTCAGGTCCGTTCGCGTTCGATGATCACGCCCACCGCGCGCGCGCCGCGCACCGCACCGGGCTTGCTCAGCTTCAGGCGCAGCCAGCGCACGTCGAATTCATCCAGCACGATCCGCGCGCAGCGCTCGGCCAGGGTTTCCACCAGGCCGAAATCCGATTCGCGCACGTATTCCTGCAGGCGCTTGCTGACCGCCTTGTAGTTGAGCGTGTCGGCGATGTCGTCGCTGGCCGCCGGCCTGCGGTTGTCGAAACCCATCTCCAGGTCGAACACCAGGGTCTGGCGGATGCGCCGTTCCCAGTCGTAGATGCCGATCAGGGCGTCGATTTCGAGCCCTTCGATGAATACCTTGTCCATTGCGTCCGTCGCGGTGAATGAACGGACATGGTAACGAGCCGCCCCTGAGCCTGCCGTGCACGCGGCCGCCTTGCCTGCGCTGGAGCGCGCTCCAGCGCGCGATGCAACGCTATCGGGAACGCCGGTTCGCGCACCGGCGGGCATGCCTGCGGCGTTGCCGGCAAGCGGCGCGGGTCACACCGGCGGCAGCGTGGCCATGTCCCAGCGCGGCACCACCTTCACCTCGGCCGGGCTGTGCTGGCCGGCCTGCAGGCGCAGCGCGCCGGCGAAGGCGATCATCGCGCCGTTGTCGGTGCACAGCGCCGGGCGCGGGAAGCACACGCGGCCGCCGCGGCGCTGCGCGGCGTCCTGCAGCTTCGCCCGCAGGCGCTTGTTGGCGCCGACGCCGCCGGCCACCACCAGCACGTCGCAGCCGGCTTCATCCAGCGCGCGCCCGCACTTGATCGCCAGCGTATCGACCACCGCGTCCTCGAAGCCGCGCGCGATGTCGGCGCGGGTCTGCTCGCTCTGGTCGCTGTCGCGCCAGGCCAGCAGCACCTGGGTCTTGAGCCCGGAGAAACTGAAATCCAGCCCCGGCCGGTCGGTCATCGGCCGCGCGAACCGGAACCGGCCGGGCGTGCCGGCCTCGGCCAGTTTCGCCAGCTGCGGACCGCCCGGATACGGCAGGCCCATCAGCTTGGCGGTCTTGTCGAAGGCCTCGCCGGCGGCGTCGTCCAGGGTCTCGCCGAGCAGGCGGTACTGGCCGATGGCGTCCACCGCCACCAGCTGGGTATGCCCGCCGGAGACCAGCAGGGCCACGAACGGCGGCTCCGGCGGGTCGTCCTCCATCAGCGGCGCCAGCAGGTGGCCCTCCATGTGGTGCACGCCGATGGCCGGCACATCCAGCGCCCAGGCCAGCGAACGCGCGACCCCGGCGCCGACCAGCAGCGCGCCGACCAGGCCGGGACCGGCGGTATAGGCCACGCCATCCAGTTCGGAGACGGCGATGCCGGCCTCGTCCAGGGTCTGCCGGATCAGCGGCAGGGTCTTGCGCACGTGGTCGCGGCTGGCCAGCTCCGGCACCACGCCGCCATATTCGGCGTGCAGCGCGATCTGGCTGTAGACCGCATGGGCGCGCAGGGCGTCGACGCCCGACAGCGCGGTGTCGTACACCGCCACGCCGGTTTCGTCGCAGGAGGATTCGATGCCGAGGACTTTCATGCAGGTATTGTGAACCCCAAGGCGCGCGTTTACGAACCGCGACGGCGGGCGCGGGCCCCTCCGGACGCCCCGTGGGCCCGGCCCCGTCCGTCGGCATCGCGACCGTCTTCCTGCCGCGGCGGTGCTGGCCGGGTGGCCGCCCCAAGGTCGCGACGGGCCGCTTTCCGGAGGCCCGCCCTGCCCACCTACTTGCGCCCGGATTCAAAGCGGCTATAATGCGCGGCTCACCGGGCGTGACCCGGTCTCACTGTGTCCCGGAGATTCCATGCCCAGCGTCAAAGTCCGCGAGAACGAACCTTTCGAGTTTGCGCTCCGCCGCTTCAAGCGCACCTGCGAAAAGGCCGGCGTGCTGGCCGAGACCCGCAAGCGCGAGTTCTACGAAAAGCCGACCCAGGAACGCAAGCGCAAGGCCGCTGCTGCCGTGAAGCGCCAGCTGCGTCGTTCCTCGCGCGACGTCACCAAGCGTCAGCGCCTGTACTGATCGGACGCAGCTCCTGAACGGAGGCTTCGGCCTTCCGTAACTGGAGTGAAAGCCGGCACGCGCGAGCGTAGCCGGCTTTTTGCGTTCCCGCGCCACGCGCGCACCCCCGCATTCCGATCCCGCAAGAGGTGGTCCATGAGCCTGAAACAGCAACTGACCGACGACATGAAGGCCGCCATGAAGGGCGGCGACAAGCACTCCCTCGGCGTGATCCGCCTGATCAACGCGGCGATCAAGCAGAAGGAAGTGGACGAGCGCATCGAGCTGGACGACGCCGCGGTGATCGCGGTGCTGGACAAGATGGTCAAGCAGCGCAAGGACTCGGTGACCCAGTACGAGGCCGCCAGCCGCGAGGACCTGGCCAAGGTCGAGCGCGACGAGATCGTGGTGATCGAGCGCTACGTGCCGGCCAAGATGGGCGAGGCCGAGATCCTGGCCGCGATCAGCACCGCCATCGCCCAGACCGGCGCCAGCGGTGCGGCCGACATGGGCAAGCTGATGGGCGCGCTCAAGCCGCTGCTGGCCGGCCAGGCCGACATGGGCCTGGTGTCGAAGCTGGTCAAGCAGGCCCTGGCGGGCTGATTCGGCCGCACGTCGTACGCCGGCCCTGCCATCCGCGGGCCGGCGGGTCGTCCTCAATCACGGCGACCACCGCGACGGGTATGCGATCCTGCACGCCATGGCGCCCCTGTCACCGGACATGAAGCACCGCCTCGAGCGGTTGCAGCAAAGCCTGCCGGCCGCCCTGGCCCGCCGCTTCACCGAAGCGGACGTGATGACCCAGGCGGCCTCGCTGGCGTTCTACACCCTGCTCTCGCTGGCACCGCTGCTGGTGCTGCTGCTGTGGCTGACCGCCTCCCTCTACCCGCCGGCGCAGCAGGCGCTGGTCGGCCAGATCGGCGACCTGGCCGGCAGCAGCGTGGCGGACGTGGCCGACACGGTGATCGCCAACGCCGCCGCGCGGCCCGACCTGGGCTCGCTGGCCGGCGTCTGGAGCCTGCTGCTGCTGTTCGTCGGCGCCACCGTGGTGTTCGCCCAGCTGCAGGGCGCCCTGAACCGGATCTTCCATACCGACCTGCAGCGCTTCGACGGCGTGCTCGGCTGGCTGAAGAAACGCATTTTCTCCGCCGGCGTGGTGCTGGCGCTGGGCTTCCTGCTGATCGTGTCGATGGTCGCCACCACCGCGCTGCAGGTGGTGTTCGCGCACCTGCCCTCGCTGCTGCCGGCGGTGGGCTACGCATCCACGCTGGTGCTCTACGCGCTGGGCTTCGCCTTCCTCTACCACTACCTGCCCGACCGCCCGGTGGCGTGGCGCCAGGCCTTCGGCGGCGGCGCGATCACCGCGGCGCTGTTCACCCTGGGCCGCTACGGCATCGGCCTGTACATCGCCAATGCCGCGCCCGGCAGCGCCTACGGTTCGATGGGCACGCTGGTGATCATGCTGGTGTGGGTGTACTACGCCAGCGTGGTGTTCTTCGTCGGCGCCCTGGTCACCGCGGTCATCGACGAACGCGCGCATCCGCGGGCGGTTGCCGCCGCTCCGGCGCCGGGCCTCTAGTACACTTGCCGCACACCTTCGCCATGTACCGCCGCCGGCGGTGCTCCATTTTCCAGCATGGCCCGAATCCCAGACGCCTTCATCGACGACCTGCTCGCCCGCTCCGACATTGTCGAAGTGGTCGGCTCGCGCGTGCCGCTCAAGCGCCAGGGCAAGGAGTACGCGGCACGCTGCCCGTTCCACGACGAGCGTTCGGCCTCGTTCACCGTCTCGCCGACCAAACAGTTCTACCACTGCTTCGGCTGCGGCGCGCACGGCACGGCGATCAGCTTCCTGATGAACTACGACCGCCTCGAGTTCCTCGACGCGGTGGAGGAGCTGGCCAAGCGCGCCGGCATGGAAGTGCCGCGCGACGCCAACCCGCGCAGCCCGCAGCAGCAGGACGACAGCCGCGACCAGTACTCGGCGCTCGACGCCGCCACCCGCTTCTTCCAGAAGCAGCTGGAAGGCAATGACAAGGCGCTGGCCTATCTCGATGGACGCGGCGTCGACGCCGACACCCGCGCGCGCTTTTCCATCGGCTACGCGCCGGACGGCTACAGCGCGCTGAAGGACGCGCTGGGCAAGGACGAGCGGCGCATGAAGCTGCTCGACCGCGTCGGCCTGTTCTCCAAGAACGACCGCGGCCACGTCTACGACAAGTTCCGCGACCGGGTGATGTTCCCGATCTTCGACCGCCGCGGCCGGGTCATCGCCTTCGGCGGCCGGGTGATGGAAAAGGACGACGGTCCCAAGTACCTCAACTCGCCGGAAACCGCGCTGTTCCACAAGGGTCGCGAACTGTACGGCCTGTGGCAGGTACGCCAGGCCAACCAGAAGATCGAGCGCCTGATCGTGGTCGAGGGCTACATGGACGTGGTCAGCCTGTTCCAGTTCGGCGTCACCCAGGCGGTGGCGACGCTGGGTACGGCGACCACGCCCGACCACGCCGAGCTGCTGTTCCGCAACGCGCCGGACGTGTATTTCTGCTTCGACGGCGACAACGCCGGACGCAAGGCAGGCTGGCGCGCGCTGGAATCGGTGCTGCCGCGGATGAAGGACGGGCGCCAGGCCTTCTTCCTGTTCCTGCCCGATGGCGAGGACCCGGACACCATCGTCCGCAAGGAAGGCGCCGAGGCCTTCGACACGCGCCTGAAGCAGGCCACGCCGCTGTCGCAGTTCTTCTTCGACGAGCTCACCCGCGAGATCAACCTGGGCACGCTCGACGGCAAGGCGCGCGTGGCCGAACGCGCGAAGCCGATGCTGGCGCAGATTCCCGATGGCGCCTTCGGCGACCTGATGAAGCAGGAACTGCAGCGCATGACCGGTGTGGGCCGCGCGCCCGCCGGCAACGCGCCAGCCACCGCGCCCATGCGCCGCGCGCAGGTCGCGCCGGTGCAGAAGCGCAGCCTGGTGCGCGCGGCCATCGCCATCCTGCTGCAGCAGCCTTCGCTGGCGCTGGGCCTGGAAGGCCACCACGCCATCGCCGGCCTGCGCCTGCCCGGCATCGAACTGCTGCTGGAGCTGCTGGAACTGGTGCAGCAGCGCCCGGACATCAGCACCGGCGCGCTGCTGCAACATTTCGACGGCCGCGAGGAACAGGCCGCGCTGCATCGCCTGGCGGCCGTCGCCCTGCCCGGCGACGAGGCCAGCTGGACCCAGGAACTGCACGACGCCGTCGTGCAGCTGGAAAAGCAGCTGCTGCAGCAGCGCGTGGACGAGCTGCTGGCCAAGCAGCGCCAGCAGGGCCTGGACGAGACCGACAAATACGAGCTGCGCGAGCTGCTCAAGACGCGCGCGACCATGCGCTGATGCGCTGACGGAGAAGAACAATGAACCCGCATCTGCCGAAGTTCCTGTTCCTGCTGCTGGCCTGCGCCGCCGCTGCGGGTGCCGCCGAACACGCGCTGAAACAGCCGCGCCCGGACCTGTTCACCGGCGGCCAACCCAGCGCGCAGCAGTTGCGCGATGCGGCGCGGTCCGGCGTCACCACGGTGATCGACCTGCGCATGCCGCAGGAAGACCGCGGTTACGACGAAGCCGCCGTGGCCGAGCAGCTCGGCCTGCGCTACGTGCGCCTGCCCATCGATGGCGCCGGCGGCATCAGCGAGGCCAACGCGCGCACGCTCGACCGCCTGCTCGGGCAGGACACCGGCACCACGCTGCTGCACTGCGCCTCGGGCAACCGTGCCGGCGCGCTGCTGGCGCTGGCGCAGGCACGGGTGCACGGCGCGCCCGTCGATGCCGCCCTGCAGTTCGGCCGCGATGCCGGCCTGACCTCGCTGGAGCCCACCGTACGCACCGCGCTGGAGCAGCCGCCCGCGCACTGATTCCCGCCCCGACAAGGACACTCCCACCAATGACCCGCTGGTGGTCGCGCCTGCGACCGGACAACTTCACCCTCGCCCTGCTCGCCACCGTGGCCCTGGCCACCGTGCTGCCGATGACCGGCGCCGCCGCGCACGGACTGGACCGTTTCACCGACCTGGCCATCGCCGCGCTGTTCTTCCTGCACGGCGCGCGCCTGCCGCGCGAATCCATCATCGCCGGCATGCTGCACTGGCGCCTGCACCTGGTCATCCTGGCCTGCACCTTCGTGCTGTTCCCATTGCTGGGCTTGGCATTCAAGCCGCTGGCCGGGCCGGTACTGACGCCGGACCTCTATATCGGCGTGCTGTTCCTGTGCGCACTGCCGTCAACGGTACAGTCGTCCATCGCTTTCACCTCGATGGCCGGCGGCAATGTGCCGGCCGCGGTATGCGCGGCGTCGCTGTCCAGCATCCTCGGCGTGTTCCTGACCCCGCTGCTGATGGGCCTGCTGGCCGGCAGCCAGGGCGGCATGGCCGATCCGCTGCATGCGGTCGGCGCGATCATGCTGCAGTTGCTGGTTCCGTTCATCGCCGGCCACCTGCTGCGGCCGTGGATCGCCCGCTGGGTGGAACGGCAGCGCGCGCTGCTGCGCTATACCGACCAGGGCACGGTGCTGCTGGTGGTCTACGGCGCCTTCGGCGAATCGGTGGTCGAGGGCCTGTGGCACAAGACCCCGGTCGGCTCGCTGCTCGCTGCCGCGCTGGTGGCCGTGGTGCTGCTGGCCATCGCCATGCCCGGCATCACCTGGCTGGCGCGGCGGCTGGGCTTCAGCCGGGAGGACGAGATTCCCATCGTGTTCTGCGGCTCCAAGAAGAGCCTGGCCACCGGCGTGCCGATCGCCAAGGTGCTGTTCGCCGGCGGCAGCCTCGGCGCGATCGTGCTGCCGATCATGATCTACCACCAGATCCAGCTGATCGTCTGCGCGATGGTGGCCCAGCGCTACGCGCGGTCGGCGGCCGGGAAGCAAGGTCCAGGTGCCAGCAGCCGCTAAGGCAGCGGCAGGAGCCATGCTCCTGCCGTCACCGGCTCCTGTTTCCCGGCTGCTTCCTCAAAGCCAGGGCAGCAGCCAGTGGTCGACCAGCAGGAAGGCGAACAGCGCCATCAGATAGACCACCGAGTAGCCGAACATCTGCATGTTGAACATCTCGTCCGGCGGGTCCTGCATCTTCCATGCGTACCACAGGAACACGAGGTTCAGCACGGTGGCGCCGCCCAGATAGAACACGCCGCTCATGCCCAGTGCGACCGGCAGCAGGGTCACCACCACCAGCACCACCGAATAGAACAGGATCTGCCGGCGCGTATGCGGCACGCCATGGGTGACCGGCAGCATCGGCACCGCCGCCTTGGCATAGTCGGCGCGGCGGAAGATCGCCAGCGCCCAGAAATGCGGCGGCGTCCACACGAAGATGATCAGCACCAGCAGCGATGCGTAAGCCCAGTCCGAGGCGCCCTCCATGCCGGTGACCGCGGCCCAGCCCAGCATCGGCGGCATGGCGCCGGCAAGGCCGCCGATGACGATGTTCTGCGAGGTCGCATGCTTGAGGTACACGGTGTAGACCACCGCGTAGCCGATCAGCGAGGCGAAGGTCAGCACCGCGGTGAGCATGTTCACCCACAGCATCAGGATGGTCATCGACAGCGCGGTGAGCGCAGCGGCGAACACCAGCACCTGGCGCGAGGACACCTTGCCGACCACCAGCGGGCGCCACGAGGTGCGCGCCATCCGCGCGTCGATGCGCGCGTCCAGCAACTGGTTGATCGCCGCGGCCGCCGCCGCCGACAACCAGATGCCGATGAAGCCCAGCGCACCGGTCACCGCCTGCGCGGCGGTCGGCCAGCCGGGAATCGCCAGGAACATGCCCACCAGCGCGGTGAACACGATCAGGGCCACCACCTTGGGCTTGGTCAGGTCCCAGTAATCGCGCACGGTCGTCGTCATCGGCTTACTCCGGGGCACGCAGCCGCGCCAGCAGCGAG
Organism: Stenotrophomonas sp. PS02297; assembly: GCF_029959705.1. Lineage (NCBI taxonomy): Bacteria > Pseudomonadati > Pseudomonadota > Gammaproteobacteria > Lysobacterales > Lysobacteraceae > Stenotrophomonas > Stenotrophomonas sp. PS02297. The sequence continues at coordinate 12,123 of NZ_JASCOS010000073.1, forward strand.
ACCAGCACGAACAGCAGGAACACGGCGCCGCCGTTGTGCATCACCGCCACCGCCAGCGGCAGCGCGAGCTTGACGTTGAGCACGCCCAGGGTGACCTGCAGCAGCACCAGCGCGCCCAGCGCGCTGGCCCAGCCGCGCATGCCCGGCAGGCGGAACATGCGCGCCGACAGCACCAGCAGGTACAGCGCCAGCACCACGGCCAGCATCCGGTGCGCCATCTGGATGGCGATGCGTGACGCGCCGTCGAGTACCCCGCCTTCATAGTCCACGCCGATGCCGCGCCACAGGGTGAAGCCTTCGGCGTAGTTCTGCTGCGGCCACCATTCGCTCACGCAGCGCGGGAAGTTGTCCAGCGAAGCGCTGCCGCCGCCGCAGGCCAACGCGGCATAGTTGGCGCTGACCCAGCCGCCCAGCGCGATCTGCAGCACCAGCAGTGCCAGCCCGGCGCGCAGCCACCAGCGCAGGCGCGGCGCCTGCGCCAAGGTGATCGGCAGGTGCGTGGCCTTCCATGCCATCCACACCAGCAGGCCGAACATCAGCATGCCGCCGAGCAGATGCCCCATCACCACGATGGGCTTGAGCAGCCAGGTCACCGTCCACATGCCGAGCAGCGCCTGGAAGATCACGACAGCCAGGGTCAGCACCGCCGCGCGCGACAGGTCGATGTTGGACCAGCGCAGCGCCGCCAGCAGCAGGATCGCCTCGCCGCCGATGGCCAGCACGCTGGAGGCGACATGTTCGCCGCGCATGTACAGGGGAATGGCCAGCGCCACCAGCACCGAGGCGGTGACCACCTGTGCCACGCCCCAGCGGTGGCGGCGCGCGGCCAGCAGCGCCAGGACCAGGATTTCCACGCCCAGCAGGCCGGCCAGGAAACGGTGCACCTGCTCGCGCCAGGCCTTGTGGCTTTCCAGCGGGCGGATCTCGCTGGCCACATGCTGCGCGGCTTCCACCTGCGTCTGCGGCCAGGTGACGCGGCCATAGCAGGTCGGCCAGTCCGGACAGCTCAGCCCGGCATCGGACAGGCGCACGAACGAGCCGAACATGATCGTGCTCGCGGTCATGATCAGCGCGAACCACGCCAGGCGATGGAAGTTGCGGTACAGCGCCGGACGCGCGGGGGCATTCATCGAACGGGACTCACTTCAGTTTCAACAGCCTGGAAAGATCGGTGCGCAGGCCACCGGGGTCGAAGCCCGGCGCGTAACGCAATACCACGAAGCCGTTGGGATCGATCACGTAAACCGGGATGCCGGCGGGGTCGTCCACCCCCGGCAGCTTCGCCCGGAACGCCGGAGAAGCCTGCAGCACCTTCAGCGCCGGCGAGGCCGCCACCTGTTCCGGCGGCGCACCCAGCCACAGTATTTCGACATTATCCGCGTTATGGCCGAACAGCTGCCACACCGTGTCCAGCTGCTGCGACAAAGTGACGCAGGCAGGCGCACACTCCGCCGCCGGCGCCAGCACGATACGCCAGTGGCGGGCGGCCGGATTCCATTCGTAGGGACTGCCGTCGGCCAGCCGCAGCGGCTCCTGGCGCAGGTCCAGCGGCGGTTCGAACAACTGCCCGTGGTTGCGGTTCACCTGCGGCATCCAGCCGGAAAAGCGCAGGGCGCCGGCCAGCGCCATCGACCCGAAGAACATCGCGAAGATGATCAGCAGCACGCGGCGGCCGCGCTTGCGGATGATGAGTTGTTCCGGGGTCAGGGCATTCATGTGCGGCATTTTCCCATGGCTTGGCGTTCAGCGCCCGCGGCGGCGGCGCCGGTGCAGCATGGCGGCGATCACCAGCACCGCCAGTGCCATGGCGAACCATTGCACCGCATAGCCGAGATGGCGCGAAGGCGGCAGCGTATTGGGCAACAGGTCCAGGTCGCGGGTGTAGCCCAGCGGCGATGCCGGATCCAGCCGCAGCACGTGCCCCGCCAGCCCCGCGGCCGGAAGCCGCAGCTGCGCGGCGATGGCGGGGAAATCCAGGCGCGTGGCCAGCCACACCTGCGGCTGCGAGGTATCGGCCAGTGCCGGCCCCAATGCGATCCCGGGCGACGGCGGCGGCGCCCACAGGCCCTGCACCTCGATCCGGCCCTGCAGCGGCGCGATGGGCGGCAGCTGGCGGTCGGCCGGCAACGGCAACCAGCCCAGATCGACCAGCACCGCGCCGCCATCCGCACGCGCGGCCTGGTACACCTTCAGGCCGGCACGGCCTTCGCGCAGCTGGTTGTCCAGCAGCACCGTGGCGGGCAGGAATTCCAGGCGGTCATGCACCCAGTGCAGCGTTTCCGGCGCGCGCATCGCCCGCGCCAGCGTCATCGCACCGCTGCGGTCCGGCGGCACCTGCGCAAGCAGCGCCTGCTTTTCGTGCATGCGCTGCAACTGCCAGACGCCCAGCGCGCTGAACGCGGCGGCTACCACCAGCGCCAGCAACCAGCCGAAGATGCCCGTGTGCTGTCGCGTCATGACAAGCGCGCCGCGAGCAGGTGAGATAGCACCGCCTTCCCACACTCAGAGCCGTGCATGAATGATTCGCTGAAGACACTGCTGGTGATCGCGTTCCTGATCGTCATCGTCTGGAATCTTGGCGCCGGGCTGTACTACCTGATGATCGATCGTGGCCAGACCAAGCGCACAGTCAATGCGCTGACCCGGCGCATCGTGCTGTCGGTGGTGCTGATCCTGCTGGTCGTCCTTGGCATCTATAGCGGCTGGATCAGGCCGCACGGTGTCGGCGGCTGAAGCCAGGGGTTTCCATGCAGCGGGCGGACCCGTGAACGGGCGAGCCCATGAAGCAAAGGGGAGCGGTGAACCGGGAATCGATCCCCAGTACTCCGCTCCCCGCTTTTTTCCCGCCGTTTACAGCACGTAGACGAACAGGAACAGCATCAGCCACACCACGTCGACGAAATGCCAGTACCACGCCGCGGCCTCGAAGCCGAAATGGTTGTCGCGGGTGAAGTGCCCCTTGGCCGAACGCAGCCACATGACGATCAGCATGATCGTGCCCAGCGCCACGTGCGCGCCGTGGAAGCCGGTGAGCATGAAGAAGGTGGAGCCGTAGATGCCCGAGCCCAGGGTCAGGTTGAGCTCGCCGTAGGCATGCATGTATTCCTCGGCCTGGAAGAACAGGAACACGCAGCCCAGCAGCACGGTAGCGCCCAGCCAGATCAGCAGCTGGCGACGGTTGCCGGCCTTGAGCGCATGGTGGGCGATGGTCAGGGTCGCGCCCGAGGTCAGCAGGATCAGCGTGTTGACCAGCGGCAGGCCCCACGCCGGGATGGTCTGGAACAAGCCACCGACGCTGCCCGGGCCGTTGCTCGGCCATGCGGCCGAATAGCCGTCCCACAGGATCTCGTTGGTCGCCACGCCGTGGCCTTCGCCGCCCAGCCAGGGCAGGCCGTACACGCGGGTGTAGAACAGCGCGCCGAAGAAGGCGCCGAAGAACATCACTTCGGAGAAGATGAACCAGACCATCCCCATGCGGAACGAGCCATCGACCTGGCGGTTGTAGTTCCCGCCGACCGATTCGCGGATCACGTCGCCGAACCACAGGAACAGGGTGAACACCAGCATCGCCAGGCCGAGGAAGAAGGTCCAGCGACCCCAGCTGGCGTCGTTGAGCCAGCTGGCCACTCCGACCATCAGCACCAGCATGGAAATCGAGCCGACGAAGGGCCAGCGACTCTGGCTCGGCACGAAGTAGACGTTGGCATCAGGCGTGTTGTGGGCCATGGCTTGCTTCCGGATCCGTGGTCAGGGGGCCGCGTGCGACGAGCCAGCGGCCGAGGCCGGTGCCAGCTGCGCCGTCAGCGCGTCGTTCTTGTAGAAGGTATAGGACAGGGTGATCGTGCGGACGTCTGCGGGCAGGTCCGGATCGACGATGAAACGCACCGGCATCTCGCGCTGCTCGCCGGCCTGCAGGGTCTGCGCGGTGAAGCAGAAACACTCGGTCTTGTTGAAATAGCCGGAGGCGCGCGCAGGAGCCACCGAGGGCACCGCGCTGCCGACCAGCGCGTGCTCGCTGTCGTTGCGGGCGAAATACAGCGCTTCGTTCAATTCGCCCGGCACCACGTCCATCGTCAGCTTTTCCGGATGGAAGGCCCACGGCAGCTTGGAATTGACGCCGCCATCGAACTCGACCCGCACCACGCGCCTGTCGGTCGGGGCCTGGGAGGCGGCGACCTGGCTGGCGCCGCGCTCAAGACGGACGCCGAAGACCTTTTCGCAGGCGATGCGGTACAGCGGCACCAGCGAGAAGGTCAGCACGAACACGCCCAGCGCCACGCCGAGCAACCGGACGATGCCGGCATTGCGTTCGGGCCGGGGCGCGGGCGTGGTCAATGCGCCAGCACCCCGGACAGGATGAAGCCGGCGTAGATCGCCACCGCGATCAGGCCCACCACCAGCGCCGTGCGCCGCGAACGGCGGCGGCGCAGGGCCAGTTCATCGGATTGCCAGTCGGGACGGCTCATGATGCGCGCCTCAGTGGGTGACGTCGTCATGGGCCAGGTCGCCCGGCTGGATCACCGGCGGCACGGTGAAGGTATGCGCCGGCGCCGGCGACGGCACGGTCCACTCAAGACCCTTGGCGCTTTCCCAAGCGCGCGCCTCGGCGCGCTTGCCGCTGCGCAGCGACGACAGCAGGATGGCGGCCATCAGGAACGGGGTGACGAACATGCCGAACGCGCCGATCGAGCTGACCATGTTCCAGTCGGCGAACACCGGGTTGTAGTCCGGGATGCGGCGCGGCATGCCGGCCAGGCCGAGGAAGTGCTGCGGGAAGAACAGCAGGTTGACGAACACCATCGTCCACCAGAAATGCACCTTGCCCCAGAACTCGTTGTACATGCGGCCGGTCCACTTCGGCCACCAGTAGTAGACCGCGGCGATCAGGGCCAGCACCGCGCCGGTGACCAGCACGTAGTGGAAGTGGGCGACCACGAAATAGGTGTCGTGGTACTGGAAATCGGCCGGCACGATGGCCAGCATCAGGCCGGAGAAGCCGCCGATGCTGAACAGCACCACGAAGGCGATGGAGAACAGCATCGGGGTCTCGAAGGTCAGCGAGCCCTTCCACATCGTGCTGACCCAGTTGAACACCTTCACGCCGGTCGGGATCGAGATCAGCATGGTGGCGAACATGAAGTAGATCTCGCCGCCCAGCGGCATGCCCACCGTGAACATGTGGTGCGCCCACACGATGAACGACAGGAACGCGATGGCCGCGGTCGCGTAGACCATCGCCTGGTAGCCGAACAGCGGCTTGCGGCTGAAGGTCGGGAGGATCTCGCTGACCACGCCGAACGCCGGCAGGATCATGATGTATACCTCCGGATGGCCGAAGAACCAGAAGATGTGCTGGTACATCACCGGATCGCCGCCGCCGGCGGCGTTGAAGAAGCTGGTGCCGAAGAACTTGTCGGTCAGCAGCATGGTCACGGCGCCGGCCAGCACCGGCATCACCGCGATCAGCAGGAACGCGGTGATCAGCCAGGTCCAGCAGAAGATCGGCATCTTCAGCAGGTCGATGCCCGGCGCGCGCATGTTGAGCACGGTGGCGATGATGTTGATCGCGCCCATGATCGAGCTGATGCCGGCCACGTGGATCGCGAACACGCTGAAGGCGACGTTGTAGCCGCCCTGCAGCGACAGCGGCGGGTACATGGTCCAGCCGCCGGCGGGCGCGCCGCCGGGCAGGAACAGGGTCAGCAGCAGCAGGGTGAAGGCCACCGGCAGCAGCCAGAACGACCAGTTGTTCATGCGCGGCAGCGCCATGTCCGGCGCGCCGATCTGCAGCGGGATCATCCAGTTGGCGAGGCCGACGAAGGCCGGCATCACGCCACCGAAGATCATCACCAGCGCGTGCACGGTGGTCATCTGGTTGAAGAATTCAGGCTTCATGTGCTGAAGCCCGGGCTCCATCAGCTCCCAGCGGATCAGCACCGACATGAAGGCGCCGACGATGAACATCAAGAAGCTGAAAAGCAGGTACAGCGTCCCGATGTCCTTGTGGTTGGTGGAGAAAAACCAACGCTCGAAGAAGCCCTGCTGGTGACCGTGATGGTCGGAGTGGCCCACTGCGGAGTTCGCCATTGCAGCTATACCTCGTTATCCAGTTTCCAGGCATCGCGCCGGCCAGGGCCGGCGCGCAGCGGTATCAGGCGCCAG
>NZ_JASCOS010000074.1:0-17756 GCF_029959705.1 Stenotrophomonas sp. PS02297
CCCCCTTCGGGGGGGGGCTGGCCCCGCACGAGGCTTTCGCGGCAAGGCGCGGGCGGGGCAAGCCCCGCACCTACGGGTTACAGCTACCGCAGCCGTTTCACCCGCTGCCGGTAGTCGCCCACGTTGTCGCCGTCGATGCGGCGCTGCTGCGTGCCTCTTATCTCGCCGACCTGCGTGTCCGAGCCGGTCACCGGCTTGGCCTCGATGGCGGTATCGCGCTCGAAGGCATGCGATTTGTCGGTATTGCGGTAGTACCGGTACAGCGCCCAGTACAGCGCGGTCGCGCCGGCCGGGCCTGCGGCCAGCAACCATAGTCCACTGTCGTCGCTCATGTCGTCGCCACCAGGAATGCAATTGCCAGAGCCTCGACGACGGTACCGGTGGCCAGGGCGGCCAGCAGCAGCTTCCACTGCTGTACGGGCACGCTGCCCATGGTAGCGCCGGTACGGCCGTTGACCGCGATGTAGTGCAGCATGCCGCCGTTGCTGCCGGGCTGGTGGTAGGAATACAGCCATACCGGCAGGTACATCGACACCCAGCGGGTGCCATGGACATCCAGCTGCTCCTGCTCCCAGCGCACACCGCGGTCGTAGCGGCGCACCGAACGCTCCACCTGCGAACGCGCGATGGACAGCAGCTGGTCCTCCAGCCGCGGGCGCAGTTTCTCGACGTCGAGATTGCGCTTCTCCGAGGTGAAGCCGGACAGGTAGGAGGCGTTCCATTTCAGCGCGTTCTTGGTGTCGAACGGCAGGATGGCGTTGATGATGTTGTTGGTGTTGCTGCGCGTGTCCAGGTTGCCACGCTCCGTGGACGACTCCAGCGGCAGGTCGTCGACGGTGAAATCCACCTGCCGTTCCACCTGGTACACGTCCGCGTCGTAATAGGTCTGCCTGTTCTTCTCGGTGCCGCGGGTGTATTCGCGCGTCTTGATCTCGCCCTTGCCGGCCACCGCCGCGCTGACATTGCTGTCCACGATCATGTACGGCAGGTAGACGCCGACCACGTTCTCGGGCGTGAACTGTTCCTTGAACGCCTTGAGCGCGAACATGCGGCGCTTGTCCACGAACTGGCGGATGCGCGCGACCGCATCTTCCTTCCGGATGTGGAACGGCAGCACCGCATCGGGCACCGCGCCATTGGTGACCTGTTCGTTGACGCCGAACACATGGCGGCACCAGTGGCAGCGCGCAGTCATCGCGCTTTCGGTATTGACCGTGACCTCGGCGCCGCAGCCGCTGCACTTGAAGGTCATCAGCGCGGAGGCAGCGGCGTCGATGTCGCGCGCGCCGGAGGCGATGACCGTGCCCTGCAACTGGTCGATGCCCTCGCCGAGCCCGAATTCCTCCTCCACCCGCGCGCCATCCCATTCATGGCGGCAGTACAGGCACACCAGCATGTCGGTTCCGGCGCGTGGGCGGATATCGGTGGCGCCGCATTTCGGACAGCGGTTGAGGCCGTCCTTCAGCTCGGTGGCCGAGGTGTCGATGGCAACCGGATCGGGCGCCTCGACTTCGTCGCGGATGGCCTTGGGCAGGTTCGCGGTATCCAGCGGGAAAGTGCCGGGCAGCGGCGGGACATCCCGCGGCGAACCCGGCCCGTCCAGCACCGCCGCCGGCAGGGGCGGCGGCGGAGGGACGGACCCGGGCAGCGGCGGCGGACCGTTTCGGGGATCGGACATGTTCGTCGTGCGTCCTGCCGGTTACAGGCCCAGCGCCTTGGCTTTCAGCGCGTCGTAATCGCCCTGGGTGATCAGGCCCAGGTCCAGCATTTCCTTGGCCTTCTTCAGCTTGGCCACCGGGTCGTCCGCGGCCGGAGCGGCCGGCGCCACCGGCTGCTGCAATCCGGCCATGCCGCCCATCATCCCGGAGGCCATGCCGATCCCCATCATGCCGGCCGCTCCGCCGTTCTCGCCGGCGGCCTGCATGCCCGCGGCCACGCTGGCCTGCAGGTTGGAATTGCCGCGCGCGCCGGACAGCGCATCGGCGCGCTGCACCGTCTTCAGCAGCTCACGGGTGTTGGCGTCGTACTCGATGGAGACGATGGCGGTCTTGACGATGGCCAGGCCGCGGTCGGACTGCCACTGATAGGCCTGCTCGACCGCCGCCGACAGGCTCTGCGCGAAGCCGATCGAGTCCTGCTGCAGTTTGGTGATGCGGTTGCCCTTGCCCGGATCGTTCGTATACAGGCTGAAGGCCGGGGCCAGCGAGCCGACCACTTCGTTGAACAGCTGGCTGGCGGCGGCGTTGTCCAGGTCAGTGAAGTCGAACACCTGGCCCGGGCGCAGGTAGCTGGCCGGCACGAAGTTCTTCACGAACAAGATCGGGTCGACGATCTTCAGCGTGTACGAGCCGCGCGTGACCGCGCCGACCTGGGTGTTGAGGAAGCCGTCGTCCCAGTAGATCTCGGACTGGGTGCCGAAGCGGTTGTCCGGCAGCTCCTTCAGCGAGACGAAGAACGCCGCCTGCTGCGCGCCCGGCTGGCCGCCGAACTTGAAGCGCTCCCAGCTCTGCCTGATGAAGGTGCTGACCAGGCCGTCGCCGGCAAAGATCGACTGCGAGTTCGGGTCGTCCGAACGCCACTCGTAGCCGCCCGGCTCGGCCACGAAGCCGGTGATCGCGCCGTCCTGGAACAGCAGCAGGCCATAACCTTCCGGCACCACGATCTTCGAGCCGTTGGTGATGATGTTGGACGAGCCGCCGGTGTTGGAGCCGCGCCCGGCATTGGTGCCGCGCGGCACCGCGGCGAACAGCGCCGCCGTCGCCGGCAGGCCGTCCGGCACCGTGAAGAAGTCCTTCCACTGGTCGGCGAGCACGCCGCCGATCGCACCCTTTGCTGCCTGGACAAGCCCCATCGCACTGCTCCTGATCCATTGCCGGGCACCACGCCCGGCGCATCGGCAAAACTACATGAAAACCGGTGACCGAGACATCACCGCGCACGCAGGCCGGCCTGCCGCGACAGCACCCGCACGGCCACTGCGCTAGGCTCGCACTTCCAGACAGGGAACCGCCATGGGCAAGCTGAAGCGCAAGGAATACGAAAGGCTGCTGGAACCGATGCAGCTGGAACTGGCCGCGATGGCGCGCTGGGTCCAGCATTCGGGCCAGCGCCTGCTGGTGCTGTTCGAGGGCCGCGACACCGCCGGCAAGGGCGGCGCGATCCAGGACGTGGCCCGGCACCTGAACCCCCGCCAGTGCCGCGTCGTCGCCCTGCCCAAGCCGACCGACCGCGAGAGCACGCAGTGGTATTTCCAGCGCCATGTCGCCCACCTGCCCGCCGCCGGCGAGATCGTGCTGATGGACCGCAGCTGGTACAACCGCGCCGGCGTGGAAAAGGTCATGGGCTATTGCACCGATGCCCAGTACCGGGCCTTCCTCGAGCAGGCGCCCGTGTTCGAACGGCTGCTGGTCGACGACGGCATCCTGCTGTTCAAGTACTGGCTGTGCGTGGACCAGGAACAGCAGGAAAAGCGCTTCGCCGAGCGTCGCGACAACCCGCTCAAGGGCTGGAAGCTGTCGCCGGTGGACCTGAAATCGCGCCTGGAGTATGCCGCCTATACCCATGCCCGCGAGGCCATGCTCGAAGCCACCCACAGCCGCCATGCACCGTGGACGCTGGTGGACTTCAACGACCAGAAGCGCGGCCGCCTGACCCTGATCCGCGACCTGCTCGACCGCCTGCCGGAAACGCGCGTGGATGAGGCGCTGATCGACCTGCCGCCCCTGCCGGGAAAGCCCAGGAAAGAGAAATACGGCCAGGTCAAGCCGCTGCCGCCTTATCCGGCCGGCTGAACGAGAAAATGCCCCCCGGCGCCACGGGACCGCCGCACCAGCGCCTTTGTAGAGCGGGGCAACGCCCCGCTGGGGTATTACCGGGAAAGCCCCGCCGCAATCTGACCGTTGTAGAGCGGGGCAACGCCCCGCTAGGGCATCACCGGGCAAACCCCGCCGCGCGCGACAACAGCACCTCTACGCAGGACGCCGGGGGCATCGCCCGCTCAGGCCACCTTGCCGCCGGCCTCGGCGATGGCCTGCTCGATCTTCTGCGCATCGACCGGGCCGAGGAACTGCCGGGCGACCTTGCCATCGGGCGCGATCAGGTAAGTCATCGGCAGGCCGCGCGGCGTAGCGAAATCGGCCGGCGGGTTGTAGGGATCGAGAATCGCGATGGGATACGCCACCGGGTGTTTCTCCAGAAACGCCCCCATCTCGTCCGGCTCGATATCCTCGTAGGCCAGACCGACCACCTCGATATTGCCGCGCATCGCATGCAGCGCCGACAGTTCGGGCATCTCCTGCAGGCACGGGCCGCACCAGGTCGCCCAGAAGTTGACCACCACCCACTTGCCGCGCTGGCCGGCCAGATCGAAATCCTTGCCGTCCACGGTCTTGACCCGCAGCAGCGGCATGTCCGCGGTCTTCTCCACCACGCCCGCCGCAGCCTCGGTCGGCGCGTTCGCCGCCGGCGGTTCGGCAGCAGCTGCGGGCACCTCGGCAGCAGGCTGTTTGCAGCCGGCCAGTGCCAGCGCCAACAGGGCGAAGGGGAGCAGTCGGATGGTCATGGTTCGTCTCCGGTAATGGCATAGATGTCGTCCACGCGGCGCTTGAGCAGCTCACGCAGCGGCACCCGCAGTTCGTCCAGCGCGCGGCAGGCCGCCTGGCCCAGCGCGTCCTCGCGGAACGGCAGGTATTCCTCGGCGATCGGAATGCGCAGCTGCGAGCTTTCGTACAGCTCGCGCAGGGTGATGCGCTCCAGGTCGCGGGCCAGCAGCCATTGCCCGCGCTCGTCGCGGCGCAGCAGGTTGATGGCCTCCATCTGGCACAGCAGCTCCTGCAGCAGCGAATCGGTGAGCATCGGCTCCAGCGCCAGCAGTTCCTCCTCGCCCAGGCCGCGGCCATGCTCGCGCGCCTCGCGGAAGCGTCCGATCAGGCGCAGCAGGCCATACAGTTCGCAGCCCTGCGGCAGGCGCAGCGCGACCGGCTGGTAGCGGAACGCGGCGATGGATGAGGCCAGCGAGGCGCCAAGCAGCACCGACACCCAGCCCAGGTAGATCCACAGCAGCAGGATCGGCACGAAGGCCACCGTGCCGTAGAGCTTCTGGTAGGACTGGAAGCTGCCCAGGTACAGGCTCATGCCCCACTTCACCAGTTCCAGCATCACCACCGCCAGCAGCGCGCCGGGGACGGCATGGCGCCACTTCACGATGTGGTGCGGCACCACCCGGTAGACCAGCATCACGCAGGCGAACTCGATCAGCACCGGCGCCAGGCTCAGCGCCAGGTCGGCCAGCCAGCGGCCTTCCACGGTGCCGAACAGCGGCAGCGCGAACACCTTGGCCGACACCGCCAGCGAAGCGGCAGCCAACATCGCGCCCAGGGTCAGCACGGTCCAGTACACCAGGAAGCGTGTCAGCCGCGGCCGCGCCGACGCCACCCGCCAGATCCGGTTGAAGATCTGCTCGATGCTGTTGAGGGTGATCAGCAGCGAGGCCACCAGCGCGATGAAGCCGGCCGCGGTGAGCTGGCCGACGCTGGCCGAGAACTGCCGCAGGTAGCCTTCGGCGGCGCGCGCGGCCGAGGGCACGAAGTTGGAGAACACGTAGTCGCTGAGCGCCTCGCTCCAGCGGTCGAACATGGGGAACGCCGACAGCACGCCGAACACCACGATCGCCAGCGGCACCAGCGCGAACACGGTGGTATAGGCCAGCGCGCCGGCGGCCTCGAACAGGCGGTCGTCGAGGAAACGATGCCACAGGAAGCGGGCGAAACTGGCCCGGCGCCCGCGGTCACGGACCCGTTCCATCCATAGATTGAGCGAATCCAGGGGTTCCATGCGGCAAGGGTACCCGATGCAAAGCGCGGCCCGCATCGCCGATACTGCCGCTCCCTGCGTGATGAGTGGATGGTGCGATGGCGGAAATCCTGGTGCTGTATTACAGCCGTGGCGGCTCGGTGGCGCGGCTGGCCCGGCAGATCGCCCGCGGCATCGGCGAGGTACCCGGCATGAGCGCGCGCCTGCGCACGGTGCCGCCGGTGGCCGCGGTCACCCAGACCAGCGCCCCGCCGGTCCCGGAAGACGGCGCTCCCTATGTCGAGATCGCCGACCTGGCCGAATGCGACGGCATCCTGCTCGGCAGCCCGACCCGCTTCGGCAACATGGCCGCGCCGGTCAAGCATTTCCTCGACGGCCTCGGCGCCGAGTGGGTCAACGGCACCCTGTCCGGCAAGCCGGCCGGCGTATTCACCTCGACCGCGTCGATGCACGGCGGCCAGGAATCGACCCTGCTGTCGATGCAGTTGCCGCTGCTGCACCATGGCTGCCTGATCGTCGGCATTCCCTTCACCGAACCGGCTTTGAGCCACACCACCGGCGGCGGCACGCCCTACGGCGCCAGCCATGTGGCCGGCGCGCAGGACGACCCGCAGCCCAGCGACGACGAGGCCCACCTGGCGCGCGTGCTGGGCCGCCGCGTGGCCGACATCGCCCGGAGGCTGGCGCGATGAACGCAACGACGACGCGGCGCCCGACCCTGCTGCTGGCGCTGATCGCGCTAGCCGCCCTCTACACCTGGTGGTTCCTCGACGACAAGCACTGGCTGGCCACCCAGCTGGTATTCACCGGGCCGCCGCTGCTGCTGGCGGTCGCCCTGCGCCTGGGCTGGCGGCTGGCGCCGTTCTGGTCCGGCGTGTGCGCGCTGGGCTGGTTCAGCCATGGCGTGATGAGCGCCTGGAGCCACCCGGAAACGGCGCGGCTGGCCTGGGTGGAAATCCTGCTGTCGCTGCTGGTGATCGGCCTGGCCAGCCTGCCGGGCCTGCGCGCGCGGTTCGGCAAGAAGCAGCCGTAGGTGCGCAAGGATTCCCTACGGAATCCCATGCGGGGCGAGCCCCGCACCTACGGCGCCGGCGGCGCGGCTTATCATTCGCACCATTACCGTTTGGATTCACCGCAATGATGGAAGACCTCCTGATCGTCACCACCGGCGGCACGATCGACAAGATCTATTTCGACGACAAGTCCGACTACCAGATCGGCGACCCGCAGATCGGCATGATCCTGCGCGAGCTGGGCGTGACCTTCCGCTTCAACGTGATCCCGATCCTTCGCAAGGATTCGCTGCACATCACCGACGAGGACCGCGAACTGATCCGCGCGACCATCGCCGCGCAGCCCACGCGCCACGTGCTGGTCACCCACGGCACCGATTCGATGGTCGCCACCGGCAAGGTGCTCAAGACCATCCCCGGCAAGACCATCGTGATGACCGGCGCGCTCAGCCCGGCGCGTTTCCGCGGCTCGGACGCCGAGTTCAACATCGGCTGCGCGATCGGCGCGGTGCAGTCGCTGCCCGAGGGCGTCTACATCGCCATGAACGGGCGTGTGTGGAATCCGGACAAGGTGCGCAAGAACGTCGAGGCCAACCGCTTCGAGTCGCTCTGAATGGCCAAGGGCACCCGCGCCACCGCCGCGCTGGACAAGGCCGGGATCGCCCACGGCCTGCACGCCTACGACTATTCGGCCGAGGTCGACAGCAAGGGCCTGGCCGCGGCGCAGGCGCTGGGCATCGACCCGGCGTGGATGTTCAAGACACTGATGGCGTGGGTGGACAAGCAGCCTGTGATCGCGGTGATCCCGTCCAACCAGCGGCTGTCGCTGAAGAAGCTTGCCGCCGCCTGCGCCGGCAAGCATGCGCAGATGATGGAGATCGCCGAGGCCGAACGCCGCAGCGGCTACAAGGTTGGCGGCATCAGCCCGTTCGCGCAGCAGCGCCCGGCCGCGGTGCTGTTCGCCGGCGCGGCGCAGGAACACGGGCGCATCTGGATCAACGCCGGCCAGCGCGGCCTGCTGCTGGACATCGCCCCGGCCGATGCATTGCGCTTCCTGCAGGCGCGTTGTGCGGATGTGTGCGAGTAGGCCGGAGCGACCCTCCGCTTCCCTGCAGGAAAGCCGCGATCCAAAAGCAGAAGCCCCGCATCATGCGGGGCTTCCTGTACGGATAATGGCGCGGACTCAGCCGTCCAGACGCACCAGCCAACCGTGGCGGTCCGGCAGGCGGCCGTACTGGATGTCGGTCAGTTCCTTGCGCAGCGACATGGTCACCTCGCCGGCCGGCGCGGACAGATCGCCCACCTCGAAGCCTTCGCCCTTGAGCTGGCCGATCGGGGTGATGACCGCCGCGGTGCCGCAGGCGAACACCTCGGTGATCTGGCCCGAGGCCACGCCCTGCTTCCACTCGTCGATGGTGACCTTGCGCTCTTCCACGGTCATGCCGCGGTCGCGCGCCAGCTGCAGGATGGATTCGCGGGTGATGCCTTCCAGGATCGAGCCCGACAGCGCCGGGGTGACCAGCTTGTTTTCCTTGCCGTAGACCAGGAACACGTTCATGCCGCCCAGTTCCTCCAGGTACTTGCCCTCGACCGGGTCGAGGAACAGCACCTGCGAGCAGCCCTGCGCCTGCGCCTGCTGCTGCGGCAGCAGCGAAGCGGCATAGTTGCCGCCGCACTTGGCCGCACCGGTGCCACCCTTGGCCGCGCGCGCGTAATCGGTAGACAGCCAGATCGCCACCGGCGCCACGCCCTTGGCGAAGTACGGGCCGGCCGGGCTGGCGATCACGTAGTAGCTGGCCTTGTGCGCGCCGCGCACGCCGAGGAAGGCCTCGTCGCCGATCATGAACGGACGGAAATACAGGCTGGCCTCGTCGGCATCGGACACCCAGTCCTTGTCCACGGCGATCATCTGCTTCAGCGACTCGACGAAGATCTCCACCGGCAGCTGCGGCAGCGCCAGGCGCGCGGCCGATCGCTGCAGGCGGCGGCCGTTGGCGTCCGGGCGGAAGGTCCACACCGAACCATCGGCATGGCGGTAGGCCTTGATGCCCTCGAAGATCTCCTGGCCGTAGTGCAGCACGGCAGCGGCCGGATCCAGCGCGATCGGGCCGTACGGCATCACCGCCGCGTCATGCCAGCCGGTGTCCTTGTCCCAGCGCACGGCCACCATGTGGTCGGTGAAGTGCAGGCCGAACCCCGGCTTCTCCAGGATCTTGGCGCGCTCGTCGGCGCTGCGCGGGTGGTCCGAACGGGTGACGTGGAAGCTCAGAGACTGGGACACCGGATGTTTCCTTCCAGATTGCGGATGTTGAAGCCGGCCCGCATGCGGTCCGGCGCGTTGGACACCTTACAGCATGCCCGTTTCGAGCCGTGCGGCCTCGGACATCATGTGCTTGCCCCACGGCGGGTCGAACACCAGTTCGACGTCGGCTTCGGCCACGGTCGGAATCATTTCCAGCTTGCTGCGCACGTCGTCGACCAGGATTTCGCCCATGCCGCAGCCGGGCGCGGTCAGGGTCATCTTGACGTCGACCTCGCGCTTGCCGTCATCCAGGTGCTTGATGTCGACGTCGTAGATGAGCCCGAGATCGACGATGTTGAACGGGATCTCCGGGTCGAAGCAGGTGCGCAGTTGCTCCCAGACCAGCTTTTCCACATCGTCGTCGCCGGCGCCCTCGGGCAGTTCCAGCCCCGGCGGCGGCTCCTTGCCGATGGCGTCGCCGTCCTTGCCGGCGATGCGGAACAGGTTGCCTTCGACGAACACGGTATAGCTGCCACCCAGTGCCTGGGTGATATAGCCGTAGCTGCCGGCCGGCAGGGTCACGCTGTCGCCCTGCGGCACCATCACGGCCGGGCAATCGCGTTCGAAATGGACGGGTTCGCTGCTGCGGGAATACATGTGGATCGATATGGGGACGCGGACGCTACCCGCAAGAAGGCCATTTTAGCCGACTGGGCGGGCCGGCCGCTGAAGGGCTATGCTGCGTGACCTTTCCGGGAATCCCCATGTCTCCTGCCCCACCGCCGGCCAGCCGCACCCAGCACTGGCTCTGGCCCCTGCTGTTGCTGCTGGGAAGCGTCACCCTGGCCATCGCCTGGCTGATGGTCGCCCTGGCCACCGGCTCGCAGGCCGGCTGGATGGCGATCGCCGCCGCCGCGGAAGCGGCATGGATGCTGCGCCTGGGCACTCTGCCCGGCGGCAGGCCCAGGATCGCCGTGGCGATGCTGGCGACGCTGCTGATCGCGCTGGCCGCCAACTGGGGCATCGCAGCCGCTTATATCGGCGGCCCGATGGGCCTGGCGCCATGGGAATCGGCGCTGCGGCTGGGCCCGCACCTGGCCTGGACCCTGATCGGTCTGGCCAATGGCACCGCCGAAATCCTCTGGCTGCTGGCCGGGCTCGTGGCCGCGTGGTGGCTGGCGCGCTGAACCGGCTCAGCGCGAAGAGGGCAAGGAACGCTTCCGCACATCCCTTCCCCCTGTTGGACCGGCCGTCGCCGCGACGCCGGTTCAGTGCCCGCCGTCCAGCGCCTTCAACTCGCTGACCAGCGCGCCCGCCGCCTCGGCGCCATCGCCGTACAGCATGCGCGTGTTGTCGGCGTAGAACAGCGCGTTCTCGATGCCGGCGAAGCCGGTGCCCTTGCCGCGCTTGATCACGATGGTGTTTTTCGAATTCACCACGTCCAGGATCGGCATGCCGTAGATCGGACTTGACGGGTCGGTCTTGGCCACCGGGTTGACCACGTCGTTGGCGCCGATCACCAGCGACACATCGGTGGTGGCGAACTCGGGGTTGATGTCGTCCATGTCGGCGATCAGGTCGTAAGGCACGCCCGCCTCGGCCAGCAGTACGTTCATGTGCCCGGGCATGCGCCCGGCCACCGGGTGGATGGCGAACTTCACCTTCACCCCGCGTTCGATCAGGCGCTGCGCCAGCTCCCAGATCTTGTGCTGGGCCTGCGCCACCGCCATGCCATAGCCGGGCACGATCACCACCCGCTCGGCGAAGGCCATCATCGCCGCCACGTCGGCGGCCTCGATGGGCTTCTGGCTGCCACTGATTTCCGCCGCGCCCTGCCCGCCGCCACCGAAGTTGGAGAACAGCACGCCGCTGATCGGCCGGTTCATCGCCTTGGCCATCAGCCGGGTCAGCAGGATGCCGGCCGCGCCGACCATCATGCCGGCGATGATCAAGGCCTCGTTGCCGAGCACGTAGCCCTCGAAGGCCACCGCCAGGCCGGTGAAGGCGTTGTACAGCGAGATCACCACCGGCATGTCGGCACCGCCGATGGGCAGGGTCATCAGCACGCCCAGCGCCAGCGCCGCCACGAAGAAAGCGATGATCGCCACCGGCTGCAGGCTGAGCGCCGCCCATGCGCCCAGCGCCACCATCGCCACGGCGACCAGCAGGTTGAACGCCTGCTGCCCGGGGAAGGTGACGCGCTTGTCCAGGCGGCCGTCGAGCTTGGCCCAGGCGATGATCGAACCGGACAGCGATACCGCGCCGATGGCCGAGCCGATGATCGCCAGCGCCAGCACGGTGGCCGAGGGCTGCCGCGCGGCGAGCGCGGCGATGGCCTCCGCGCTCCAGTGGCTGGTGTCGCGGCCGGCCACATCGGCGAAGCGCAGCAGCTCCACCGCGCCGATGGCCGCGGCCGAACCGCCGCCCATGCCGTTGTACAGCGCCACCATCTGCGGCATGTCGGTGATGGCGACCTTCTTGGCCGACACCCACGCCAGGCCGGTGCCCAGCACCAGCGCCACAAGGATCAGCGCGAGGTTGTGCAGGCCCGGCAGGAAGAACGTGGCCACGGTGGCGAGCAGCATGCCCACGCCCGCCCAGTGGATGCCGCTGCGCGCGGTCCTGGGCGAGGCCATGCGCTGCAGGCCCAGCAGGAACAGCGTGGCGGCCACCAGGTAGCTCGCACTCACCAGCATCGTCATGCTCATGCTTCGGCCTCCGCAGCCGTCCTGTACCGCGCGCTTGCGCGCCTGTCGAGGCGATGGTGCTCGCGCATCTCGATCGCCGTCTTCAACAACCCGATCATGCCCAGCCCGAAGGCCACCAGCCCCAATGACATCTGGGACAACGTGGCCGAGTCGGCCAGCGCCGCGCCCAGCAGGCCCAGCACGATCGGCAGCAACGCCTGCACGCTCAACAGCCAGAGCATCCAGCGGCCCTTGCGCGGGTCTTCCCAGACCTTCCTGGACATCCTGTTCTGGGTCCTGGCCGGGTCCTGCAGCGAGGACATGCCCACGCCGACGCCCGCATACAGCAGCGCGCTGTTGTAGGCGTCGAGCATGCCGTCCATGCCATTGAACAGCGGCCGTGCGGCGTAGCCAAAGGCCACCAGCAGCGCCGGATACTGCAGGTAGCTGAGCCACTGGAACACCTGCCGCACCTCGACGCGGGGCGCATGCGACGATGCCGCCCCCGTCATTTGCCCTTCCCTTCCGGCTTCTTCGAGCTCTTGAACATTTCCAGCATGCGCTCGGTGACGACGTAGCCGCCGGCGGCGTTGCCCGCGCCCAGGGCGACGGCGATGAAGCCGATGGCCTTCTCCAGCGTGGTGTCGGCATGGCCGAGCACCACCATCGCGCCGATCAGGACGATGCCGTGGATGAAGTTGGAACCGGACATCAACGGCGTGTGCAGGATCACCGGCACCCGCGAGATGATCACGTGGCCGGCGATCGCCGCCAGCATGAAGATGTACAACGCCACGAACCCGTCGCTCATTGCTGCCCTCTCCGAGGCCGGAACTGCCTGTCGCGCATCATAACCATGCGATGAACGCCGGCGCGACCGTTGCCATGTCAACCCATCCGCCCGTCGGGCGTTATCCCTTCCAGGACCGACCGGAACGCTACCCTGTGCTGGTGACCAGCCCACCCCTGACGCCCGCTGCCGCCCCCGCCTCGCTGGAAGCCTTCCTGGCCGGCGTCGGGCCGCGCGCGTTCCGCTTCGCCGAGGCCGGCCTGCGCCAGCGCGACGACGCCCTGGACGCGGTGCAGGACGCGATGGAACGCATGCTCGGCTATCGCGACCAGCCGGCCACGGAGTGGACACCGCTGTTCTGGAGCATCCTGCGCCGGCGCATTATCGACCTGCAGCGCCGGCGCGGTTTCCGGCTGAAATTCTGGGCGCCGGCACAGGACGAGGACGGCCCCATCGACTGGGCCGACGACAGCCCCGGCCCGGCCCAGCAGCACGAGCAGCGCGAGGACTATGCGCGGCTGGTGCAGGCGCTGCGGCAGCTGCCGGCGCGCCAGCGCGAGGCGTTCAGCCTGCGCGTGCTGCAGGAACTGGACGTGGCGACCACGGCGCGGATCATGGGCTGCTCGGAAGGTTCGGTGAAAACCCATCTGTCGCGCGCGCGCGACGCATTGCAGAAACAACTGGAGGCCACGCGGTGAACCGCTTGCCCACATCCCGGCACGACGATTTCGAGCGCTCGCTGCGGCAGCTGCAACAGCATGCCGAAGGCGCGGTTTCCCCGGCCACGCTGGCGCGCCTGCGCCAGGCGCGGCAACAGGCCACGGCCGGCGCGGATGCCTCGCCATGGCGCCGCCGCGGCTGGTGGCTGGCCACCGCCTGTTCGGCGGTACTGGCCGTCACCGTGGCGGTGCAGTTCAACCGCACGCCACCGACGCTGTCCCCCAGCGTGGCGGCAGATGCCGGCGACGACCCGTCCGATGACACGCTGTTGTTCGACGAAAGCCCCGAGCTGTACCTGTGGCTGGGTTCGGACGCCCTGGCGATGGAGTGAGAACCATGAATACCCGACTTTCCCTGCTGCCGCTGGCGCTGCTGCTGGCCTGCGCCGCTCCGGCATTCGCCCAGCAGCAGCCCCTTCCCGAATGGGACCAGCTGACCCCGGCTCAGCGCGAAACCCTTATCGCGCCGATGCGCGACCGCTGGAACGCTTCGCCCGAGCAGCGCCAGCGCATGTACGACCATGCCCGCGGCTGGCAGCAGATGACGCCGGAACAGCACATGCAGGCGCGACGCGGCATGCACCGGTTCGAGAACATGTCGCCGCAGCAGCAACGCGAAGCCCGCGCCCTGTTCGAGAAGATGCGCGACATGGACAAGGCCCAGCGCGAACAGCTGCGCGAGCAGTGGCGGAAGATGACACCCGAGCAGCGCCGGCAGTGGACGGAGGCAAATCCGCCGCCGCCCCGCCCGCAGCGCTGAGACGACGCCTGCGCCGCCTGCTGGCGCGTAACCAGGCATTGGCGGCAATGCCCCTTCGATGACCGGCCGTTACCGGCCGCGAAGACTCAACCGCCCGCGCCCGGCAGCTTTGCCCCTATCACGGCCGCCCACGCATCGCGGTCGTGCACGACGAAGTGGTATTGGCCACCATCGGCCGTGGATACTGCCAGCGAGGTCGGGAACAGCGGGATCATGCCGAGGAACTTCGTCCAGCACGGGTGCGTGCCGCGCACCTGCGACAAAGGGATGTCGGTCACTCCCGTCTGCACATTGAACGCATGCGAGTGGAACGACAGCCGCCGGTCGGTCAGGTACAACCTGCCCCCCACCGCCTCGATGCCACGCTGCAGGTTGGCCGCACCCTCGCGCAACAGCGTTTCACCCGGTTGCATTTCAATCGCCATGCCGGCCTCCCGTTCGCGATCATTCCTGCTCATTCACTCGCCCGGGGCGGCAGCCGCTTCACCCCGGACACCGATTCGGCATATAGCAGGACGCGGTTGTCCAGACAACATTGCGGCGCCGCCTCGGGCCGCCACTCGAACACGCCCGAAACCGTAGCCGCCGCCCGCCGCGCCCGCAACACATCACGCGTGCCGAACAGCTCTTCCAGAATCACGGAGGGGCCTGCCAGCGTAATGATCCGCACATGCGAATCATCACAGTCATACAGATAGGCACCATGGTGCATGGCCGTCGCGGCACAGGCCGGCACCCGCACATGCCTGCCCGCATATTTTTCCGGGTTTTCGGCCAAGTGCCGGTACGCAACCCGTAGCGGCTCGTCGGCGAAGGCTGGCCCACTGCCCAAGCCGCTTGCCGCCAACCACGCGACGACGACCCCAGCATGCAACTTCATACCGGCGGGATTTCTCCGGCGGCCGGGCGCTCCGGCCACACCGTCTTCGCCAGCAGTTCGTCGTTCCAGTCGAAGGCGAGCGTGCCGTCCTTGAGGAACAGCGAGACGAAGTTGAGCACGTTGCGCGCGTACATCTCGCTGGCATGGATGGCGCCCATGCTGGCCAGGTCGAGCGGGCCGGCCACGGTCACGCCATTCACGTCGATGGTCTCGCCGGGCCGCGTCGCCTCGCAGTTGCCGCCGGTCTCGGCGGCGAGGTCGACGACCACGCTGCCCGGGCGCATGCCGGCGACCATCGCCGCGGTGACGATCTTCGGCGCCGGGCGGCCGGGCACGGCGGCGGTGCAGATCACCACGTCCACGCCCTTCAGGTGCTCGGCCAGGCGCCGCTGCTGCTCGGCGCGTTCGGCGTCGGTGAGCTGGCGCGCATAGCCGCCCTCGCCGGCGGCGCTGACGCCCAGGTCCAGGAACTTGCCGCCCAGCGACTCGATCTGCTCGCGGGTTTCCGGGCGCACGTCGAAACCTTCCACCTGCGCGCCCAGGCGCTTGGCGGTGGCGACGGCCTGCAGGCCGGCCACGCCGGCGCCGACCACCAGTACTTTCGACGGGCGGATGGTACCGGCGGCCGTGGTCAGCATCGGGAAGAAGCGCGGGGTCAGCTGCGCGGCGATCAAGGTGGCCTTGTAGCCGGCCATGCCGGCCTGCGAACTGAGCACGTCCATGGCCTGCGCGCGGGTGGTGCGCGGCAGCCGCTCCAGCGGGAAGGTCACCAGCTGCCGCGCCTGCAGGGCCGCGGTACGCGCGGCGTCGGCCTGCGGATGCAAGGTGCCGACCAGCACGGCGCCGGGTTTGAGCTGGCCGATCAGCGACGGCGGCGGCGCCTGCACGCACAGCACCAGGTCGGCGCCGTCCACGGCATCGTCGATCTGCGCGCCGACGTCGCGGTAGGCCTGGTCGGTGAACCCGGCGGCAAGGCCGGCACCGGCCTGCACCTGCACCTTCGCCCCGGCCGCCAGCAGCTTCTTCACCGTCTCCGGCGTGGCCGAAACGCGCCGTTCGCCCGCCGCGGCTTCCTTCAACACCCGTACCTCAACGGCCATGCCCGTCCCCGATGCGCAGTGGAATACGCACCGGATCGTAGCAAAGCGGGTCGGGTTTCAGTGCACCGTGGGCGTCTGCGGATCGAGCCGGTCGATCACGCCCTGCATGGCGCTGTCGAACGCACCGTCGTCCATGTGCGGGCGCAGGCGGCCGAGCCGCTCCATCACCACCAGCTCCTCCGGCGAGGCCACGCAGAAGCGGATGCCGCGGCGGTTGACGAACAGCAGGCGCGAGGAGATCGGGCTCACCCAGGACAGCTTGCCGGCCTGCACCTTGCCGTCCTTGTCGATGAAGTCCAGCCAGGTGCCGATGTCCATGGCGCGGAAGCG
Organism: Stenotrophomonas sp. PS02297; assembly: GCF_029959705.1. NCBI lineage: Bacteria > Pseudomonadati > Pseudomonadota > Gammaproteobacteria > Lysobacterales > Lysobacteraceae > Stenotrophomonas > Stenotrophomonas sp. PS02297. Next base: position 16,333 of record NZ_JASCOS010000074.1, read on the forward strand.
GGCCGCATCGACATGGTCGACGCTTTCCGCGCGGGCGTCGCTGCCCAGGTCCAGCGCCGCCGATTCCTGGGCGGGCGGCGTGGGCAGGCTGACCTGCGGCAGTTCGGGCAGCGCGCGTTCCAGTTCAGGGCGCGCCTCGGCGATGGCCTGCAGCGTGTCGTGCAGCGCATCGACCGCGCCGACGCTGCCTTCGCCATGCAGGCCGACGCTGGCGAACACCTTGCGCAGGCCCGGCTGGATGGACTGCAGCCATGGCTTGCCGACCACATGCCGGCGCGCCTCGGCCACTTCCTCCAGCAGCACGTCGGCCAGCGCCAGCGTTTCGCCGACGGACTCGCCCTCGTCGCCTTCGCGCAGCAGGCTCATGGTCAGGTGATGGTTCCAGGGCTGGCGCAGGAAACCTTCGATCGCCGCCGGCAGCGGCGCGCCCTGCAGCCGGCGCTCCAGTTCGGCCTGGGCGCGCAGGCGCGCCATTTCCAGCTTCTCCTGGCCGCGCTGGGTCTCGGTGGCGCGGCGTTCGGCGATCTCGATGCGGCGCCGATGCTGGGCGAGGAAGTCGCGGAATTCTTCTTCCAGGGTCAGGAAGATCGCCAGGTTCTCGTTGAACTCGGCGATCAGCCGGTCGATGATTTCCTCGACCTTGCCCATCAGCGCGCGCTCGGCCTGGCTTTCGCCGGCGTTGCCTTCGCAGGCCTCGGCCAGCGAGTTGAGCAGGCGCCGCGCCGGATGGGTCTTCTGCACGAACATGCGCCGGTCCAGCAGCGCGACCTTGACGAAGGGCACCACCAGCCGGCCGATCAGTTCGCGCGAGCGGCCTTCCAGTTCGCGCTCGTCCAGCATCACGTCGAACAGCATGCCGACCAGGTCGATGGCGTCCTCGTCCTGCGGGTCCAGCCGCGCCTGTCCCGGGTCGACACCGAGGCGGGTAGCGCCGGAAATCACTTCGTTCTTGAGCCGCTGCGCCAGCGACTCGCTCTGGTCGCCCACCGCCGCGCGCAGGGTCGCCGTCGGCGTGGCCTGGAGCAGCGAGAGCACCGACATCATTTCGTGCTGGCTCAGCGGCCGCTGCTGGCCGACCGCCACCTGCGCGGCGGCGGTGGCGTCCTCGCGCACATGACGGGTCTGCGCCAGCAGTTCGTGCAGCGCCTCCAGGATCATGTTCTGGCCGCCCGGCGACGGCTCGCCTTCATAGCCGCCGTGGCCAGCGTGGCTGCCGGCCTGCAGTTCGCTGCGGTGCCGGGCCCAGCGCTCGGTGAAACGGCGCGCCCAGGCCGGGGCATGCTGCGGATCGGAGAAGTCCTCCTCCTCGCCATGCGCCAGGCCGACCTCGGCTGCGGCCGTCCGCGCGGGACGCGGCGCCGCCGCCCGCCGCGGCGGCGGCGGCGGCGAGCTGCCCCGCCTCCCCCCCCCCTGCGCCCCGCCCG
>NZ_JASCOS010000075.1:0-17741 GCF_029959705.1 Stenotrophomonas sp. PS02297
CGGGGGGGTGGCCCAGCCCCCCCGGCCCCCCCCCCCCGCCCGCGCTTTTTTTTTGCCCCCCCCCCCCCCCCCCCCCCCCGGGGGGGGCCCCCGGGGCTGTTCCCTATTCTTTGGTTTCGATGATCCACCACACGGCACGCGGCAAGGCGCGGCCCGTGATGGGATGCAGGTCTGTCAGGTCGGCGCGCGCCGTCCAGCCGCGAGGCGGACGGTAGCCGCGCACGTCGCCATCGCCATGCCAGCGGCGGGCGCGTACCGTTCCGGGGGCGTAGGTCGCGGCCATGCGGGGGCGGTTCGTGGTGTCGTGGCTCATGGGGGAATCCTCGGCATGAAGCGCCCCGGCCGGAGCCGGGGCGCTATCTGTGGTGCAAGATCACGCGGCCAGTGCCTCGGCCTGCGGCTGCTCATCCGCCATGGCGGCGACTTCCTCCGGCTGTTCGGCTTCCTCGTCCGTCACCACCTCCTGCGCGTCCTGCTGCGGGGCTTCGGCGCAGAAGATGGCGGGCATCCAGCCGGTGCCATCGGCCAGCCGTTCGGCTTCGCTGGCAATGTCGGCCTTCTTCAACTTCGCCAGCCGGGTGACGTGCGCCGGGGCGTACTGTTCCACGGCTTCCAGAATCGCGGCCTTCGGCACATGCTGGAAGTAACCGTCTGCGGTCGGCTTCCACCATGCCGCCATGTCCAGCCCCACCGCTTGCGCCAGTTCTGCGCCGGGCTGGTGCGGCGTAGCGCGGGGCGTCACCACGTCCACCGTGGACGCCACGCACACGGCCAATAGGCGCACCAGTTCATCTTGCGGCTTCGCCAGCAGCGCGGCGAACAGTTCGGCGCTGTCCTCCGGCAAGGCTTCGCCCGCGACTTCCTGCAAGGTGCGCAGCGCCACGGCGGCAGGCGATTCCGACACGTCCGAGGCAAGGCTTTCGAGCCGGTCTTGCTGTTTCAGGCTCACACCCAGCGGCAGATCGTGGCCGTAGTAGCTTTCCTGCAAGACGGTCTGCACCATGCCATGTACCACGGCGGCCAGCGCGGCTTGCGGATGCCGGGCGACTTCGATTTGCAGCGCGGCGGTACGGTGGGCACTCAACCGCTGCGCCAGTCGGTCGGACATGGCGGCGGTCTTGGGGGCGTTGTCCGCTTCCTCTCCTTCGTCGTCGTTGTCGGCTTCGCCTTCGCTGCCGAACCCGTGGCGCAGCCGTTCCAGCGTGCGCAGCGCCTTGGCCTCGGCTTCGCGCAGCAGCCCGCGATGAATCACGGCCTGCCCGTCGCGGTCGATGCTGACGATGGCACCGGCTGCGGCCTTCACGTTGGCCGCATAGTCCAGCAAGCCATCTTCCAGCGCCTGCAACTGCTCGCCCAGGCGCTCGCCTTCCTCCTGCAAGGCATCGGCCTTTTCCTCGTCCTCGTCGTCCAGCGCGGCATCCACGGCTTCGGCCACTTCCTGCATCTTGGCTTGCAGCTTCTCGATACGCTGCGCGTCGCGCTTGTTCGGGCTGCGGCGTTCCCTCGGCGCACTCTGGAAGGCTTGCAGGTCGGCATGGGTCATGCTCGGCGTGGCATCCACCCAAGCCCAACCCTCGGCCTGCACCTCGGCGGCGATGCCTGCCAGCTTGTCTTGCGCCAGCCGTTCCAGCAGCGCGGCATCGGTCAGATACACGCCCTTGTCGCCTTCCGCGAACAGGTCGCGGCGGATGCCGCCGCCTGCCTGCTGGTAGCCGTCCAGCCCGACGAAACGCACCAGCGGATGCCGGTAGGCGTCGATTTCCCGTTCGGTCAGGCGGTCGCGCAGGTTGTGCGGGCTGCGCTGCCATGTCGGCGCATCGTAGAACGCGGCCTCCTGCGCGGCGTGATCGTCGGTGATGGCAAGGGCCATCAACTGATCGAGCGTCACGGCTTCGGCGCGGTAGTCGGCCAGCAGCCGGGGCGAGACGTTCGCCAGCTTCAAGCGGCGCTGCACCACCAGCGGGGACACGCTGAAATCTGCCGCTATGTCCTCGATGGGTCGGCCTTCGGCCACCAGCGCGGCGAATGCCTCGAACTGGTCGGCGGGGTGCATGGCTTCGCGCTGCACGTTCTCGGTCAGGCTGGCCGTGCGGGCGGTGCCATCGGCCACCAGCAGGCAAGGCACGTCCCATTCCTTGCTGATGCGGTGCTTCTTCGCCAGCAGCTTCAACGCGGCGAGGCGTCGGCCACCGGCGACCACTTCGTAATGCTCGCCATCGGCGGCGGCGATCACGATCAGGTTTTGCAGCAGGCCCACACGCTGGATGGATGCGGCCAGTTCGGGAATGGACATGCGCGGGGTCTTGCGCACGTTGCGCCCGGTCGCGCGCGACACCAGCCGCGACAGCGGAACCAGAATCAGATTCTTGGTCGGGTCGGCTGCTTCCAGCGCAGGGGCTTGGATGGCGCGGGCTTCGGTTTGGGTAATGGCGTTCATGGTGATAACTCCTATCGGTTCAGGGATGCAGCAGCGAAGAAAGCGGCTAGGGCTGCTGCCTGCCCCTGCCGCGTGGGGAATCAGGCTTTCAACTGGCGCAGGCCATCGGCCAGCATCCAGAGGGCGCGATTGAGGCGCACATCGGAATCAATGCCCTGCACCGGGCGGGTTTGCTGGCGGCGACCGTTGGCGCTGCGCCCATGCAATCCACCTTTGGTCAGGTTTTCTTGGGTGCGGTTGAACACGCTCCACAAGTCCGGGCGGCGGTCGTCGAACCGGCGCGGCATCAGGATTTGTGATTCGGTGATGGGCGCGGGCTTGTTGTCGGTAGGGTCGTACTTGAGAGCCAGCGCGGAACGGGCGAACACTTCGGCTTCGCCTTCATCCAAGGTGATCGCGCGCATGGCATCGCGGGAATCCTTCACCCGGTCGAAACCGCGCAAGACTTCGTAAGCGCCTTCGATGACATGCCCGGAAACGTCGCCTTTGTGGGGCACGCGCACATCGGCCACGGTGTCGCCGCACACAAGGCCATTGCTGCACACGAACCGGAACATGCCGGCCAGCATCTGATAGCTGCTGGTGCCATCGTGCGAGTTCAACAACACGATTTCATTGGCTTCCGCTCCGTTGATCTGGCTCGCGTGCCGCAGGCGCAGCATGTGTTTGGTGTGCTCGCGCTTGCCTTCGTCGCGCACGCGGGTTTGCGACACCATGAAGGGCTGGAATCCTTCTTTGCGAAGCTCGGCCAGCACGGCGGCGGTGGGGATATAGGCGTACCGCTGCGAGCGGCTTTCGTGCGGGGCATCCGCGAAGATGGACGGGGCCACGCGGTGAATCTGGTCATCGGACAGCGGGTAGTCGCTGCGCAGCGAAGGGGAGCGGGAAGCGAAACGGGATGCGAGTTGCATGGTCTTTCTCCTGACGAAAAGGGTTTGCTGTTCACACCGCACACCGGATTCCTAGATTCGGAGCCCAGCCTTTCGGCTGTTCGGTGCGGTTGGCACGAGGAACCCGGTTGGCCCTGTTGCCACCGTCTTTCCTGAGTTCATCGCCCGCGGCCAAAGGAGCGCGCGGACGGGGGCCGTCAAGGAAACAAGCGCAGGGTTGGTGCGGCCCGCAGGCGCAGCCGAGGACACGGCCCTGCGCGCCTTGACGGCACACGGGAGCGGGCTACGGTCGCGAACAAGGTGATGGAGTCAGGAGAGATGGCTGGACAAGGCAACGGCCGCCCTGGTGTGCTGAACCGCACGCAAGCGAAGCGCGCAGGCCCGAAGCTGGAAGCCGGGCCGTAGGCGTCAGCCGAGCGGAGCGAGGGAACGATGGAAGCCCGTCAGGGGCGAGACTCGCGTAGCGAGGCTCGATGCGCAGCACGACAGCGCGACCGGCCATGTTTCCTGGCCGGGGACGCCCATTCCGCCTTTGCGTTGTTGTCGGAGCTGATGTCGAAATCGGGGCGTTTTTGGGCGAATTTCGACTGGAGTAAAGACAAGCTGCTGCCTATCGTGGGGGCTTCATCACTTCCTGGGCTTCCCATGACAACATCACCCTCTGCCGATGCTTCAACGCCCGGCACGCCACCCCAAGGCATCTTTCTACCCTCGATGGTCTGGACGACCGACCGCGCGACAGTCGCAGCGGAGAAGAAACGCCTCCTTGCCCTGCATCAGCAGCTCAACGCCGTGGTGAACAACGCGCACCATGCCGATGAATGCGCCACCTGGCACCTGATGGCCGAGGCATCGCTGTTCCAGTTGGATCACGACATTGACGCGCTGTTCGACTGGCTGGAAGCCAACGAGCGCGGAGAACGGCGAGAGCGCCCGGACAGGATGTACGACTGACACCGTACAGTGCCGATCCGGCGCGAGCCGGTTCGGCTGCATTGAGGGGCGCCAAGCGCAGCGCGGCGGGGATGGCCGCATGGCCTTCCCCTGGAGCGCAAGCGAAGCGCGCAGCGCCCCGTCAGGGGCGCGAAGGCATCAACCCGCGTCGTCAGGGCGCAGGCTGGATTCCGCGACCGGCATCCAGGGCGAGGTCGAATTGATGAAGTAGCGTCGGCCGAGCGCGTACAGCCCGCAAGGCCCGGCAGGCCGATAGAACCCGGTGACGCGGCGATGGAACTGCACGCCGAAGTCGTTGGTGTAGATCACCGCATCGCCGATCTTGAAGCGCAGCGGCTGGCCGTTCTCCGGCGCGAACGGCTTGCGCGCATCGTGCTGCGCGGAAACTTCGATGACCCAATCGTGATGGCTGCTCATGGCATGAACTCCTGAAAGGTTGCCGGGCGGATTTGCCCGACCCTTCCGGGGCACGGCGCAGCGCAAGCAGTCAGGGGTCGCAGACGGCCGCCAGGACGCAAGCGCCATCGGCGCGCAGCCCTTGACGGCGCGAACGCTGTGGCACGATGAAGGGAACAGCAAGACCGCCTCTCCCTCCATGCACATCGGCATGGCAGATTCGCCAGACACCATCTGGCTTTTTCGAGGCAGCGTTGCATGAAGGCGCAATGGACGCGGACGCAGCAAAAAAATAGCGCGTCATCCCGAAGGACAACGCGCCGGATCAATGCCGCGCGATCAGTGCGCGGTCATCGCCTGCAATTGCTCGATCACGCCGGGTTCAACGAACACGCATGGCTGCTTGTCCTCGATCGGCACATTGAACACATCGGCGAACACCTCGCGTTTCAGGTGCGCCAGGCGACCAGTCCGATGCGCCTGATCGGGCTTCATGCGAGCGGCGCCCGCCGCAGCACCGCTGCGCTGCGGATCGCATTCGACCAGCGCGACAAAGCCATCGTCGGACAGCTTCTGATGTTCAGGGCACAAGCCCCAGCCTGTCGCCGTGTGGCGCTCCATGCTCGCGCGCAGGCGCTTGTCCAGCAGGATGGCGCCGGTGTCGAAGCGAGCGCCGCAGACCAGGCAAACGTGTTGTTCGAGGGAAACGTGCGATTTGTCGTTCATGACGATCTCCGGTTGCACGGGCGGAATTGCCCGGAACCGTCGCCAGCACGACGCAGCGCAGCCGTCAGGGGTCAAGGACGGCCACGGGCCGCAAGCGTGCTCGCACGCGCAGCCCTTGATGGCGAGAACGACGTGATACGGTGAAGGGGACAGCAAGACCGCCCTACGTCGTGCACAAACCTTGGCATGCTGAATTTCCGAAACACTGTCTCGGAAATCCCAGACGATCAGCGCGATCCGCGCGCTACCGCCAGCAAAACGCCAAAGCCGACCAGCAGCCCACCGAAGGCGCGGTCTATCCAGTGGCGCACGGCCAGCAGCCGGTCACGCACGGCACCAGCGGAGAAGCACAAGGCCACCAGGCTGAACCAGGCCATGTGCGCCACCGAGATGAACGCGCCATAGCCGATCTGCACTGCCAGCGGCGTGTCCGGCCGCACCACCTGCATGAACAGGCTGACGATGAACACCGTGGTCTTTGGATTCAGCGCATTGGTCAGGAAGCCGGTGCGCAGCGCCGCCGCATCCGACAGCGGCGCCACGGTGCTGTCAGCCAGCCCGCCGGCAGGCTTGGCCCGCAGCATCTTCACGCCGAGATAGATCAGATAGACGGCACCGACCAGCTTGATGGCATTGAACAGCCACAACGACTGCTGGATCAGCAGGCCCACGCCCACCAGCGTATAGGTGACATGCACAAGCACGCCCAGGCCGATGCCCAGGGCCGTCAGCACACCGGCGCGGCGCGACAGCATCAGGCTGTTGCGCGTGACCATCGCAAAGTCCGGCCCAGGGCTGATGACGGCCAGCAAGGTGATTGTGATGACAGCTATCAGTTCGGTCATGGCGTATCCTGTCGAAAAGCAACCTATTAGCACGATGCTATCGACAAAAAGGCCCAGTGAATAACGATGATTTCTGACAAGAATGGTGAGCCTGATTCACCATCGAACGATGCGCGCCTGCCTTCGCTGCTCGCGCTGCGCTGCTTCGAGGCGGCGGCCCGGCTGGAGAATTTCAGCCACGCGGCCAACGAACTGCACCTGACCCACGGCGCGGTCAGCCGCGCCGTGCGCCTGCTCGAAGACGAGCTGGGCGTGGCCCTGTTCGAGCGGCGCAGCCGGCGCGTGTTCCTGACCGATGCCGGCCGCACGCTCGCGCGGGCCGTGGGCAATGGGCTGGATCTGATGCGGCAGGCCGTCGGCGAGCTGCGCGCCAGCGCCCGCCAGGGCCGGCGCTGGGTGCTGTCGTGCGAGCCGACGCTGCTGATGCGCTGGCTGATCCCGCGCTGGCCGGATTTCCAGGCCCGGTATCCGGGGATCGACGTACATCTGGTCGCCGGCGGCGGGCCGTTTTCCTTTGCCAGCGGCATCGACCTGGCGATCCGCCGCGACGACTTCCCCTGGCCCGAGGGCTACCACGCCGAACCCCTGTTCGCGGAAAAAGTCGGCCCGGTCTGCCGCCCCGACAAGGTGGCGGCCTGGTTCACCACGAAGAAGGCTGGCGCTGCGCTCAAGGCCGGCGCACCACGCCTGCACACGCGCACGCGGCCGGGCGCATGGTCGGAATGGGCGATTGCCGCAGGCCAGCCCGTGCCGGACGCACCGGGACAGACCTTCGAGCACTTCTATTTCAGCTTGCAGGCGGCCGTGGCCGGCCTGGGCGTGGCGATTGGCCCGTGGCACCTGGTGCGCGACGACCTTGACAGCGGTGTGCTGACTGCGCCGCTGGGCTTTGTCGAGGACGGTTCGCGCTACTGCCTGCTGTCGCCGCAGCCCTTGCAGCCCGACGGCCCGCAGGCAGACTTGCTGGCATGGTTGCGGGCAATGGCCTGAGCGGCCAGTGGACGCAGCAAAAAAGGGGGCCGAAGCCCCCAGGATCAGATCAGGCCACGTTCGGCAAATGATGTCGTTTTCGTGCCGCCGACGATGATGTGATCCAGTACGCGCACATCCACCATCGACAACGCCTCCCGAAGCCGCTTCGTCAGCACCCTGTCGGCTGCACTTGGCTCGGGATTCCCGCTCGGGTGGTTGTGGCTGATGACCAGCGCCGCCGCGTTGAGCCGAAGCGCCTCCTTGACCACTTCACGCGGATGCACTTCGGCCGAGTCGATCGTGCCGTGGAACATCTCCCTGTATTCGATCAGCCGATGCTGCGTGTCCATGAACAGCACCGCGAACACCTCATGCTCGAAGCCGGACAGCTTGGCAAACAGGTACTCCTTGACGGTCGCCGGTGAAGTGAACGAAGTACCGCGCCGCATCTTCTGGTCAATGACCAGGCGCGCGGCTTCCAGAATCTGATCCGCAGACGCCAGGGCATAGCGCCCGTGAGAGTCACGCACCAGCAAAGCGTCATCGAACGAGGAAAAGGACAGTTGCGACATGATCGTGCTCCGGTTGCTCGGGCGGAATTGCCCGGAACCGTGGCCAGCACGGCGCAGCGCAAGCTGTCAGAAGGTCGGAGACGGCCGCCAGGACGCAAGCGCGCATGGCGCGCGCCGCCTTTGACAGCGAGAACGACGTGATACGGTGAAGGAGACAGCAAGACCGCCTACACCCCGCCCACTGCACAAAGTCGGCTTTTGGGGCAAGCGGAGTGCGCAGGCCCGTGGAGCAAAAGCGTCGGGGAAGATTTCCCAGACACTGTCGGGGAAATTTCCATAGCGGCGGCCGAGGGCCGAAGGCGTCAGGGGGAAAAGCCGGATGGCCGCGATTCGGCACGAAGCGCGGGGCGCAGCCCGCACACCCGACGGCGGAACGCCGGGACGCCACCAAGCCTTGTTCTCCATTTTCCTTTTATTGATTCAATGATTGTTGTATCATAGAATTATGAACGAAGATCAAGCCGTTTCTGCCCTGAGCGCCCTGGCCCACACGCAACGCCTGCGCGTCTTTCGCGCCCTGGTCATCGCCGGGCCGGAAGGACTCACACCCAGCGTCCTCGCCGACCAGCTCGACGTGGCCCGCAATACCTTGTCCTTCCACTTGAAGGAACTGGCCCATGCCGGCCTCGTGTCCATCGAGCAGCAAGGCCGAAACCTGATCTACCGCGCCGAGTACGGCCACATGAACGGGCTGATCGGCTACCTGACCGAGCATTGCTGCCAGGGTGGCGTCTGCGAGGTTTCTGAATCCCCTAACTGCAACTGCTGACGCTATGACCACCTACAACGCCTTGTTTATCTGCACGGGCAACTCTGCCCGCTCCATCCTTGCCGAAGGCTTGCTCAACGAGCTAGGCCAAGGTCGCTTCCACGCCTATTCCGCCGGCAGTCACCCAAGGGGCGAGGTTCATCCGCTGGCGCTTGCCACGCTGGAGCGGCTGCGCCTGCCGACAACCGGCTACCGCAGCAAGAGCTGGGACGAGTTCGTGAAGCCCGACGCGCCAGTGTTCGACTTCATCTTCACCGTCTGCGACAACGCCGCCGGCGAAGCCTGTCCGCTGTGGCCGGGCAAGCCCGTCTCGGCGCATTGGGGCGTGCCTGACCCTGCCGCCGTCGAAGGCACCGAAGAACAGCAGCGCAAGGCGTTCATGGACGCGGCCATCACGCTGCGCCGGCGCATCGAACTGTTCCTGTCGCTGCCGCTCCAGCGCCTCGATGCCATGTCCTTGCAGCGCGAGCTGCACGACATTGGCCGCAAGTGAGGCTGTCATGACCGTCCGTGCCTCCACCGGCCGCGCGCTGGCCGCACCTGCCATGAGCGTGTTCGAGCGATACCTGACCGTATGGGTGCTGCTATGCATCGTCGCCGGCATCGCACTCGGCCAGTTCGCGCCCGGCATGTTCCAGGCCATCGGCAGCATGGAAGTCGCCCAGGTCAATCTGCCGGTCGGCGTGCTGATCTGGGTCATGGTGATCCCAATGCTGCTCAAGGTGGACTTCGGCGCGCTCGGCCAGGTCAAGCGGCACTGGCGCGGCATCGGCGTCACCCTGTTCGTTAACTGGGCAGTCAAACCGTTTTCGATGGCGCTGCTGGCGTGGATCTTCATCCGCCACGTCTTCGCTCAATGGCTGCCTGCCGAGCAACTGGACAGCTACGTGGCCGGCCTGATCCTGCTGGCTGCTGCGCCCTGCACGGCAATGGTATTTGTCTGGAGCCGGCTGACCGGCGGCGACCCGGTATTCACGCTCTCGCAAGTCGCGCTCAACGACACCATCATGGTGTTCGCCTTCGCGCCCATCGTCGGCCTGCTGCTGGGCCTGTCGGCCATCAGCGTACCGTGGGACACGCTGCTGATCTCGGTGCTGCTTTACATCGTCATCCCGGTCATCGTCGCGCAGCTCTGGCGGCGGGCGCTGCTGCGCCGGGGCCAGGCCGCGTTCGACCGCGCCCTTGAACGCATTGGCCCGCTGTCCATCGCCGCACTGCTGCTGACGCTGGTTCTGCTGTTTGCTTTCCAGGGCCAGGCCATCCTGCGTCAGCCGCTGGTCATCGCCATGCTGGCGGTGCCGATTCTGATTCAAGTGTTCTTCAACTCCGGCCTGGCCTATTGGCTCAACCGCAAGACAGGCGAGAAACATTGCGTCGCCGGCCCTTCGGCGCTGATCGGCGCGAGCAACTTCTTCGAGCTGGCCGTGGCTGCGGCCATCAGCCTATTCGGCTTCCATTCCGGCGCGGCGCTGGCCACCGTAGTCGGCGTGCTGATCGAAGTGCCGGTGATGCTGCTGGTGGTGCGCGTGGTCAACCGCTCGCGCGGCTGGTACGAACGCGGTCACACCACGAACTGAGAGAAAACTCATGAGCCATATCACGATCTATCACAACCCGAACTGCGGCACGTCCCGCAACGTGCTGGCCCTGATTCGCAACAGCGGCGAAGAACCCACGGTCATCGAGTACCTCAAGACGCCACCGACGCGGGAAACGCTGGTCAAGCTGCTGGCCCACGCTGGCCTGCGTGTGCGCGATGTGCTGCGCGAGAAAGGCACGCCCTACGCGGAGTTGGGTTTGGCCGATCTGAAATGGACGGATGAGCAGTTGCTCGATGCCATCGGGCAGCATCCGATCCTGATGAACCGGCCCATCGTAGTCACGCCGCTGGGCACGAAGCTGTGCCGACCTTCGGAAACGGTGCTGGACATCCTGCCGCAGCCGCAACGCGGCGCGTTCAACAAGGAAGACGGCGAGCCGGTGGTGGATGCTAGGGGGCAGCGTGTCTGAATCCCGTCTCGACCTGCCGAACATCGACACGGCGCTGTTCCAGCAACCGGACACCGAACACCTGTTCGCGCCGGCACGGGCCACGCACGCGCCGCGCTTCCTGCTGCTCTATGGTTCACTGCGCGAACGCTCGTTCAGCCGCCTCGCAGCCGAAGAAGCCGCCCGCATCTTGCGGGCGCTGGGCGGCGAGACCCGATTGTTCAATCCGTCCGGGCTGCCTCTGGTGGACGATGCGCCGGCCGATCACTCGAAGGTCAAGGAACTGCACGAACTGGTGCAATGGGCCGAGGGCATGGTGTGGAGTTCGCCGGAGCGCCACGGCGCGATGACCGGCCTGATGAAGACCCAGATCGACTGGATTCCGCTGTCGGTCGGCGCGGTGCGCCCGACCCAGGGCAAGACGCTGGCGGTGATGCAGGTATCGGGCGGCTCGCAGTCGTTCAACGCCGTCAACCAAATGCGTGTGCTGGGCCGCTGGATGCGGATGCTGACCATCCCGAACCAGTCCTCGGTCGCCAAGGCGTACCAGGAGTTCGACGAGGCCGGACGCATGAAGCCCTCAGCCTACTACGACCGCGTGGTGGACGTGATGGAAGAACTGATGAAGTTCACGCTGCTCACGCGCGACGTGGTGCCATATCTGGTGGATCGGTACAGCGAGCGCAAGGAAAGCTGCGAAGCGTTGAGTCGCAGCGTCGGTCTATCAGTGATCTAGCAAGATGGGAAAGTTGCTACGCCCGAACGCACTATGCTTGTCTGGCGACGTTCTTTCCCCTGGCTCTTATCCGGCTCCTAGACCAGACTGGCAGGGCATCTTGGGCAGCGAGACACGGGCGCTAAACCCGCATGGGGACTGGCTTTCCGGCGATCAAGCCGTTTGAGAATTCTGCTTGACAAAACTATCGAACAGGTTGGTCACGTTCAGCGCCAGGCGCCACTGATCGCGGTTGTAGTGGACGATCGCATCCCACAGGGTGGACGGTTTGGTATGGATCACCTGCGCGTTCCACTGCTCGAGCAGGCTGCCGGCCGACGCGCTGAGGTGGCGGCCGCCGAGGCCGAAGCCCAGGCCGGCCAGATTGCCTTCCTGGAGGGTGTAGTCGACCAGGCCGGTCAGCTTGTGGCGGGGCGTGGTCGGCAACGGATCGCCGGTGGCGAAGCCGCCGGCATCGCGCACCACCTCCGTGTCGGTATAGCTGTAGGACGCATTGACGCTCCAGCGGTCGTAGATGCGCGCCACCACTTCCAGCTCGCCACCCTGCGCCTGTACCTCGCCGAGCTGGCGCCCGAACATCGGCGTCTGCCCCGACTGCACGTTCACCAGGTTGTCCTGCTCGATGCGGAACAGTGCGGCGGTCGCGAACAGCCGCACTCCGTCCGGCAGGTTGCGGGCGTCGTACTTCATGCCGGCCTCGACCTGGGTACTGCTGCTGGGCTTGAACGACTTTCCGGTCACCGAATCGGTGCCGAGCACCGGCTCGAACGAGGTGGCATAGCTGAGGTAGGGCGCCCAGCCGCTGTCGAACATGTAGTTCACGCCGGCGCGGTAGCTGAAGTGGTCCTGCCGGGTGGTGGTCCCGCTCTGGTGGTTGCGCAGCCTGACGTCGTCATAGCGGCCACTGAGGGTGACCACCCAGCGGCCGGCCTTGAGCTGGTCCTGCAGATACACGCCGGCCTGTTTCACGCGCTGGTCGTTGAAAACGGAACTCAGCTCGGGAGTGATGATCGGCGCAGCGCCATAGACCGGGTTGAACGCATCCAGCGGCGGTGCGGCGGCGAAGCCGAAGCGGGCGTGGTTCTTCAGGTCGCGGTAGTCGAAGCCCGCCAACAGCGCATGCTGCACGGCCCCGCCACCAAGCTTCCAGCTGAAACGGTTGTCCACCGCGAAGCCATCCACGTCTTCGGCGTAGGGATAGCTCGCGCGGTCGACGGTGCGCATGTCCGCGCGCAGGCCGGTGGAGTAGACGACTTTCTGGAACTCCTTGTAGTCGTACCACTTGGCGTTCTGCTGGAAGCTCACGTGGTCGTTGAAGGCATGGCGCAGATCCCAGCCGACCGCCTTCTGGGTCCGGTCGTAGGTGTTGTAGTCCGGCTCGCCCAGATTGCGCCCGCGCGGGATCACGCCGTTGGGATTGCCCAGCCGGGTGCCGTGCGCCGGCAGGAAGCCATTGGTGTCGCCGCTGTTGTCGTCCTTCTGGTAGTAGGCCAGGCCGGTCAGGCTGGTGTCATCGCTGATGTCCCAGGTGAACGTCGGGGCGAAGTAGGTGCGTTCGCCCTTGACGTGGTCGGTCTGCGAACCGCGGTCGCGGTAGAGCAGGGTCGCGCGTGCGCTCAGGCCATCGGCCAGCGGTCCGGTGACCGTGCCGTGGACCTCCTTGTAGCGCTCGCTGCCGACCTTGACCCCCAGCTCGCCGCCGAACACGCTCTCGGCCCGGCGGCTGGTCAGGTTGTAGATGCCGCCCGGCGGGCTGTTGCCGTAGAGCACGGCGGCCGGCCCCTTGAGCACGTCCACCTCCTGGAAGCCGTACAGATCGACACCGACGTTGAAGATGACGGTGCTGATCGGCGCCTGCAGGCCGTCGATGTACTGCTTGGGGGTGAATCCGCGCAGGGTGAGGAAGTCGTAGCGCAGGTCGGGTCCGTAGTTCTCGCCGACGATGCCCGAGGTGTAGCGGATCGCCTGCTGCACGTCGGTGAAGCCGAGAAGGTCGATCTGGTCGCGGGTGACCACCGAGATCGACTGCGGCGTTTCGATCAGCGGCGCATCGGACTTGGTCGCGGTCATGCTGCCGGACGGTACGTAGTTCGGCGCGCTGACGACGATGCGATCGAGGTCGATTGGATTGGCCGGATCCTGCTGGGCGTTGGCGGTCAGCGCGGGCAGCAGGGCCAGCGTGATCGACGCGGCCAGCATGCGGCGGCGGGCGTGTCGGCGACTCGGGTGTTCGTGATCGGTGTTCATCTGTATCCCCGGTTAAGTCTGTCGGTGCTGGAAATGCGGACGGGTTCCCCCTCGTCACATCCGAATATGGGCTGGGTAACGCGAATCAGTTGCATGGCGAGGGCCGCATGCCGTCGCGATCAGGCCACAACGCTTCCGCGCAGGCGCTTTCCCGCATCCGCGGCCGCAACGGCCGGCTCCCCGGTGCTCTGCCGATACCCACGACAGGCCCCCGGTGCAGGCGCGGGCGATTGTAGGAGTGGTGGATGTGGCTGGCGATGGCGGGGTGACCGGCTGACGGGACAGGCAGTGGGTGCCTGCCGGTCCGGTGGCGCCGCAGGGGAGCCGCGGAGCGCCGTCGATGGGCGCCCCGGTCGCCTGTGCGAACCGCCTGTTCGAACGGGCCGGCGCCGCGGCCAGCGGCCACGGCCGCTATAATTCGCCTCTTTGCCAACGCTTCCGCAGGTCCCACCGCATGTTCGAGTCCCTGACCCAGCGCCTTTCCGGCACCATCGAGCGCCTGCGCGGCCGTGGCCGCCTGACCGAGGAGAACATCCGCGAGGCCACCCGCGAGGTGCGCATCGCGCTGCTGGAGGCCGACGTTGCGCTGCCGGTGGTGCAGGCGCTGATCGAGAAGATCAAGGTGCGCGCGGTCGGCCAGGAAGTGCTCAAGTCGCTGACCCCGGGCCAGGCGCTGATCAAGGTGGTGCGCGACGAACTCACCGCGGTGATGGGCGCGCAGGCCAGCGACCTGAATCTCAACGTGCCGGCGCCGGCCATCATCCTGATGGCGGGCCTGCAGGGCGCCGGCAAGACCACCACGGTCGGCAAGCTGGCCAAGCACCTGAAGGAAAAGCGCAAGAAGAAGGTGATGGTGGTTTCGGCGGACGTCTACCGCCCGGCCGCGATCGAGCAGCTGAAGACCCTGGCCGAGCAGGTCGGCGTGCTGTTCTTCCCGTCGGCGGCCGAGCAGAAGCCGGTGGACATCGTCCGCGCTGCCATCGACGACGCGCGCAGGTCGTTTGCCGACGTGCTGATCGTCGATACCGCCGGCCGCCTGGCCATCGACGAAGCGATGATGGCCGAGATCAAGGCCCTGCACGCGGCGGTCAACCCGGCCGAAACCCTGTTCGTGGTCGATTCGATGACCGGCCAGGACGCGGCCAACACCGCCAAGGCCTTCGGCGAGGCGCTGCCGCTGACCGGCGTGGTGCTGACCAAGACCGACGGCGACGCCCGTGGCGGCGCCGCGCTGAGCGTGCGCTACGTCACCGGCAAGCCGATCAAGTTCACCGGTACCGGCGAGAAGGTCGACGGCCTGGATGTGTTCCACCCCGAGCGCGTGGCCAGCCGCATCCTGGACATGGGCGACGTGCTGTCGCTGGTGGAGCAGGTCGAGCAGCAGGTCGACAAGGACAAGGCGCAGAAGCTGGCCGAGAAGGTCGCCAAGGGCAAGAAGTTCGACCTGAACGACATGCGCGACCAGCTGGAGCAGATGCAGAACATGGGCGGCATCGGCGGCCTGATGGACAAGCTGCCGGGCCTGGGCCAGGTGCCCGAGCACCTGAAGCAGCAGGTCAGCCAGAGCAAGGAAGTGCCGCGCATGATCGCCATCATCAACTCGATGACCAAGAAGGAGCGCCGTAACCCGGGCCTGCTCAACGGCTCGCGCCGCGCCCGCATCGCGCGCGGCTCCGGCACCCAGCCGGCCGACGTCAACAAGCTGATGAAGCAGTACATGCAGATGGAAAAGATGATGGGCAAGCTCGCTGGCGGCGGCATGAAGGGCATGCTGCGCAACATGAAGGGCATGCTCGGCGCCATGGGCGGCAAGGGCGGCCTGCCGTTCCGCTGAGGCGCGGGCCTGCGCAATCCGGCCCCGGACCGGCAACAATGGGCTCCCCCTTTCCGGGAGCGAGCCCACGATGAATCCGCTCATCCGCCAGCGTGTGGACGATTTCCGCAGCCGCTTCGGCCTGCGCCTGCCGATCCTGCTGGCGCCGATGGCCGGCGCCTGCCCGGTGGCCCTGTCCGCGGCCGTCGCCAATGCCGGTGGCATGGGCGCGATGGGCGCGGTGCTGTCCACGCCGGAACAGATCGGGCAATGGATGGACGATTTCCGCCGGCAGTCGGACGCGCCGGCCCAGGTCAATGTCTGGGTGCCCGACCCGGCACCGGCGCGCGACGCGGCGGCCGAGGCAGCGACCCGCGCCTTCCTTGAACACTGGGGGCCACCGGTGCCGGCCAGCGCCGGCGATGCCGGTCCGGCCGATTTCGATGCGCAGTTCGACGCCCTGGTCGCGGCGCGGCCCGCCGTGGCCTCGACCATCATGGGCGTGTTTTCCGGGGAACAGGCGCGGCGCCTGAAGGCTGCCGGCATCGCCTGGTTCGCCTGCGCCACCACCCTGGACGAAGCGCTGCAGGCGCAGGCGGCCGGCGCCGATGCGGTAGTCGCGCAGGGCATGGAGGCCGGCGGTCACCGCGGCGCGTTCGAGGCCGCGCGCGCCGAAGCGCAGATGAGCGGCCTGTTCGCCCTGCTGCCGCGCCTGGCCGACCGGCTGGATATACCGGTGATCGCGGCCGGCGGCATCGCCGACGGTCGCGGTGTGGTCGCCGCCCTGCTGCTGGGCGCCAGCGCGGTGCAGGTGGGCACGGCCTTCCTCGCCAGCGACGAATCCACGGTTCCCGACGCCTGGAAGCAGGCCCTGCCCGCGGCGGAACCGGAACATACCCGCGCCACCCGCGTTTTCAGCGGCCGGCTCGGCCGTGCGCTGGAGACCGCCTATGTACGCGCAGCCGAAGCGGTCGATGCGCCCCGGCCGCAGCCCTACCCGGTGCAGCGCGGGCTCACTGCCGGCATGCGCCGCCAGGCGCAGGCCGACGACCGACTGGAGGCCATGCAGGCCTGGGCCGGGCAGTCGGCCTGGATGGCGCGGCGCGGGCCGGCCGCCGCCATCGTGCAGGCGATATGGCAGCAGGCGCAGGCGCTGCTGTGAGCCATCTGTCCTGCAATGGAGAACCTGTCGATGCGGCGCTGGTCGGCGCGGCGCTGGTCAATTACGGGCACTTCACTTCGTTGCAGGTGCGCGGCGGCGCGGTGCAGGGCTGGGCCCTGCACATGCGGCGCCTGCAGCAGGGCACGTGCGAACTGTTCGACGCGGAACTGGACGAGGCGCGGCTGCTGGGCTGGCTGCGGCAGGCGCTGGCCGGGTGCGGCATGGCCGACGCCTCGGTGCGCATCACCGTGTTCTCGCGCGCCTTCGATTTCCGCCAGCCGCTGCGCGCGGTGCCGGTGGACGTGCTGATCGGCGTCGCCGCGCCGGCGGTGATGCCGGCCGGTGCCCGCGCGGTCCTGCCGGTGCGCTACCAGCGTGAGCTGCCGCAGCTCAAGCATGTCGGCACCTTCCCGCTGTTCCAGTACCGGCGCCTGGCCATGCGCCAGGGCTTCGACGATGCGCTGTTCGTCGATGCGGCCGGGCGGGTGGGCGAGGGCAGCACCTGGAACATCGCCTTCCTTGCCGGCGACGGCGTGGTGTGGCCGCGGGCCGAAGCGCTGCGCGGCACCGCCGAACAGCTGCTGGCCGCCGGGCTGGAACGGCAGGGGCTGGCGCAGGCATGGCGGGAGGTCCCGCTGGAAACCTTGCCGGGTTTCTCCGGTGCGGTGGCCTGCAACGCCACCGGGCTGTGGCCGCTGGCGCGCATCGGCGACTGCCGGTTCGCGGACTCGCAGGCGCTGCTGGAACGGTTGCGGCAGGCGCTGGCGCTGGAGCCCTGGCAGCCGCTCTGAAGCGGCCTGTTCAGGCAGGCCGGGAGCCGGGCTTGGAATGGGCCGGGGGCGCGGCTATAATCGCCGGCTTACCGCGCCATCCTGGCGACTGGGCTACAAAGGAAAAACCACCATGGTCAAGATCCGACTGACCCGCGGCGGCGCCAAGAAGCGTCCGTTCTACCACATCATCGTCACCGACGTCCGCAGCGCCCGCGACGGCCGCAACATCGAGCGCGTCGGCTACTACAACCCGGTCGCCCAGGGCGCCGAGCAGCGCGTGGTGCTGGACATCGCCGCCGTCGACAAGTGGGTCGCCAACGGCGCCCAGCTGACCGACAAGGTTCGCAACCTGTACAAGGAAGCGACCAAGGCCCAGGCCGCTGCGGCCTGATCCTGGCGGGGCGCGCCCCCCCCGGGGCCGCCCGGGGTTTTTATAAAAATTACCAGCCCCCGCTCACGC